>LQGW01000038.1 GCA_002838815.1 Clostridiaceae bacterium JG1575
GGGTGGTGTGACCTATGATGCGAAGAGCCTCCTCTATAAGGTTGTCGTCACGGACAACGGAGTAGGTCAGATCATCACTAAAGTTACAGCTCCGAGCGACGTGACGTTTAAGAACACCTACAAGGCTACGGATGCTTCTGCAGTCCTTGAGGGCTTGAAAAACCTCGCTGGAAGAGACCTTAAGGATGGAGAATTCACCTTTGAACTTTACCAATCCAACGAGAAGGGTGAAGTCGATAAGGATGCAAAAGCACTGCAAACCACCACCAACAAGAACGGGAAGTTCAGCTTCAACCTCAATTACAAGGATGGCGAAGAAGGAACTTACTACTATGTAGTGCGCGAAGTTAAGGGCACCTTGGGTGGTGTGACCTATGATGCGAAGAGCGTCCTCTATAAGGTTGTCGTCACGGACAACGGAGTAGGTCAGATCATCACTAAAGTTACAGCTCCGAGCGACGTGACGTTTAAGAATAGCTACAAGGCTACAGATGCTTCTGCAGTCCTTGAGGGCTTGAAAAACCTCGCTGGAAGAGACCTTAAGGATGGAGAATTCACCTTTGAACTTT
>LQGW01000039.1 GCA_002838815.1 Clostridiaceae bacterium JG1575
AGTCAAGTCCAAAATCTTGTGTAAAAGTTCCTAGTACAATGTTTGCTATTTTCTAAAGTTTTATGTAAGTTCTTGTAGCACCTATCCAATCTTCATGTTGATGCATCAACATGGCCCCGATTAAACGAGTGGCTGAAGCTGTATTTGGAAAAATGCGAACAACTTTTTCTCTTCTTCGTACTTCCTGATTGAGGCGCTCTAAGAGGTTGGTACTGCGAATCCGTGTATGTGCTTGGCCAACGATTACATATTGGAAGGCATCCTCAAAGCCTTCATCCAAACATGTACAAGCAATTTGATACCCTTTTTCTTCACTAAATTGTTCTAGTATCTCATTTTTTAAGGCTCGGGCTTGCTCAAGGTTTGTGATTCGAAACAGGGCTTTTACTTGTTCTCTGAAAAGAGAGGAGTTCTTCTTGGGGACGGTAGCAAATATGTTTCTTACAAAATGGACTTGACAACGTTGCCAAGAAACGCCTGTAAAACACTTACGAATCGCTTGTACTAGCCCTTTATGAGCATCAGAGATGACGAGTTGAATCCCTTTCAACTCTCTTCTCTTTAGGTATTCAAAGAAATGGGTCCAAGTTGCTTCGCTTTCGCCTTCTTGGATGAGAAAACCTAGAACTTCTCGTTCTCCTTCTTCATTGAAGCCAATGGCAATATGACAGCTTTTAGAAACCACACGAGAATTTTCTCGGACTTTTATATACAAGACATCCGTCATGAGATAAGGATAACTTTTCTCAAAGGGAGCATTTCTCCAGTTTTCTACGATATCGTCTAATTCTTTTGTGAGGTTGGAAACAAATGATTTAGAGATGTTTTTCCCACATAATTCTTCCACTACTTGGCTAACTTTTCTTGTAGAGACGCCAGAGATATACATCTCGAGCATGGCCGCTAAAAGTGCTTTTTCATGTCTTTGATAACGATCGAAGATGTCTGTAGAAAATAGGCCATCTCTGGTACGAGGAACACGCAAAGTAAGGCTACCAATGCGAGTTGTGTACTCTCTGTCATAATATCCATTTCTTGAGGATACACGATTTTCATCCCTCTCATAGGCACCAACGCCAATATATTGATTCCTCTGTTCTTCCATAAGTTGGTTAAAGACGGTAGTTAAAATATTCTTTGAAAGATCATCTTTTACAGATCCTTCAATTAATTTTTGGATTTCTTCTTGTTTTAAGGTAAAATGTACTTGTGTCATGGTTCTCCTTTCAGGTATGTTTTATAGTCAAAAACATTGTACCTTAAAAAAGGGGGCCATGACCTTTTATACTTTTACACAATTATATGGACTTTATC
>LQGW01000040.1 GCA_002838815.1 Clostridiaceae bacterium JG1575
CATCGTCAAAAGCCTCCTCTAGCAGAGCGCAGACTTTTGGGGCGTTCTGCCCGTATTCAGTGAGGATGCGTTCCTTAACAGCACGGGCTGCCTCGTGGTCTACGGACTCATAGAGGGACTTCAAGTGCGCCTTGATCGTGGGCTGATGCTTTTTCGGGCACACATCGAGCAGGTTGCGGGAAAAATGGGTCTGGCATCTTTGCCAGGCTGCTCCCTGGAAGTGTTTCCCGATGGCGCGAACGAGACCCTGAAGCCAAGGATCTCGCGATAGCCATCCCCGTTCACCCCGAGGGCCACAAGCAGCCCTTTGGAGCGCACGGCGCCTGCCTCCTGTACTTTGGTGTAGATGGTATCGATGATCAAGTAGGGATAGATTTTCTCCAGCGGACGCTCACGGAACGCCGTGACCACGGGATCGAGCTATTCGCAGAGCGAGGATCCAGTGGACTTGGAGAAGGCGGTGCCACACAATTCTTCAGTGATGGCCGAGACCTTTCGGGTGGATACGCCATTGACCACCATCTCCATCATGGCGAGCACCGAGCTCATTGCGCTGATATCGCGCGAAGTGCTCGGTGCTGAAGTGACCGTCCCGCAGGCGTGGGACGGTCACTTCAGGGTGCCGACCCGTGTTTTTAAGGTGCGACCCCGGTAGCCGTTGCGGTAGGCCTGCCGCTTTTCGCTACGCTCGTAGAGGCCGGCACCGGTTTGCTCCATGGCTTGGTGTTCCAGGACCTTATTCAAGATGGATTCCATGAGATTTGCGTAGGCTTGATCCCTGTCTTCAAGAGAGAAAAGGTGTTTCAAAAGATTGGTGTCCAGTGTACTATTAAGTTGAGCCATCAAACAAATCCTCCAGGTAGTTATTTGTGTAACTTAATGATACCAGAGGTCTGTTTTTTGGCTTATTCAATTTACACCATTTTAAGGACTTAGTCCTCTGAACCGTCATGCCAATATACTGGGTTACGAAAAGATATTTCAGATTCTGCTGCAAGACAAATTATCTTATGGGTTTCTCAAAGGTACTTGGGGGAAAAGCTCTTAAAGAACGAACTGGATACGGAAGAACTGGACGTAGGCTTTCAATTTTGGTTAAATATTTTAGAAATTATTTTAGGAGAAAAACAAGGAAATTCCATGAGCAAAAATAAAATTAGGAAGAATTGAGATGAGAGGAGAAAAATTTGTAAGCAATGGAATAGAAAATGTGCCGGGTCTGATTCATCACCAGCTGACAGTTGAGGGAGGCCCCTTATCCGTCTACGAAGCTGGGGATAAAGATCGGCCCGTGATCATCATGTTACATGGTGCATTAGCTAGCGAAGCAAGATTTGATTGGGATCAATTGTTCCCTTTTTTAAGTCTGTCCTATCATGTCTTTGCTGTGGACACGCCAAGGCATGGAAAATCACGCCCTTGGGCAGGTGAGATGAATCACACCCGCCTGATGGATATTTTAGATCAAGGATTTAAACAGCTGGGACTTCAAAAATTCAGTATGGTCGGTTTATCAATGGGAGGAGGGCTTTCCATTGAGTATGCCGCTCTTCACCCGGATAAGGTTCATTCCATGACTTTATTTGAACCTGGTGGTCTGGCCGATAAATATGATCGACAATTTCTCACCTGGCTTTATATTAAGACGCCCGGTATGTCATGCTATATCACTAAAAAGTATGCAAAAATGGATGATGCGGGTTTAAGAAAAATGCTTCATTCCATCTTTGTTGGCGGATCAAAGCCAACGGATCCGGAGCGCCTTTTATCGATACTAAGAGATGAAATTAACGGTAAGTATAACCACGGTGAAACTGATTTAGACGACTGGCAACTGGCTCTGACAGGCCCGTTTAAAGCAAAATGGAATCTTCTCGACAAAATTCCTCAAATCAAGTGCCCAACACTCTGGCTAAGAGGAGCAGATAGTGTTCTGGTAAAGCAAAATGAAATGGAACGAGCAGTTAGTTCTATTACAAAAGCAACAAGCGAACTCATTGTCATTCCAAATTCCGGTCATCTTCTGCCTTTGGAACGTCCTCAGCAAGCGAATATGGCTGTAAAATCATTTTTTGATAAGGGATACGGGATTTAAATTCGATTTCATGACCAAATCAAGTCCATTATTACTGCCGGAAGTGCTCATACAAACGAGAAAAGGAGTAGCCATAAGCTACTCCCAATCTCAAAAGGTCATCAACCTCTATTTTTTGAGTGTTCTATACTTAAGGATGCGGCAACATCCTTAAGTATAGAACACTCAATATGGTGCGGGAGATGGGACTTGAACCCACACGTGCGTAGCACACACGCCCCTCAAACGTGCCTGTCTGCCGATTTCAGCACTCCCGCATAGAACAATGATGGCAGTAAATGGTGCAGGAGATGGGACTTGAACCCACACGTGCGTTGCACACACGCTTCTGAGACGTGCCTGTCTGCCAATTTCAGCACTCCTGCGTTTTTACCGACTTCCTCATTATACGGGGATCCTCTGGGAAATGCAACTGTATTTTTTAGGATTTTGAGAGATTGGCGCATTTTGGCGAAAAAAAGGGAAAAATGTTGAAAACGGCCTGCTTTCTTCCTTTTCGCACCCAAAGAATCGGTGCTTGTGCTTCAGCCTAGGGGGACTTTTACGATCTTTTGGGGGGAAGCTTTAGAAGGATCTGTTCAATCAGGGGAGGGGCTGGGCGCCATGAGATGTCGGTTTAGTTCGTTCAAGGCTCTGGTCTGATCCTCAAAGCTCAGGTGGGAGAGGAGGACGGCATATTTTTCATGGGGCCCCGTTTCAAAAGTCAACAGCTCCTTTGAGACACTGGAAGAGCGAATGGCCGCATAGGGAAGAGTCACCTGATGGAAGTAGGAATAGCGAATCGTAAAGGCATTTTCGTAGAAGGTCAGATAGGGCCCGCCGATGCGCTCCCAGCTATGTAAGGAGAGGATGAGGCAAATCACAGCGGCAGCGATCAAAAATGCGCCTTCTTTAGAACCTGGGCCTGCGGTAGCTTTTGGGATGAGCCAAAGACAGAGAAGCGCCATGAGGAGCCATACCCCCATAAAAAACATGCTCGAGCGCAGCACGCGGTAGGGTAGGATCAGGCGCGGGACGCCGCTTTTAGGAGGCGAAAGGGGTTTGGGCATGCAAGATCATCTCCTTTTGCGCTCGCACAAAATCCAAGACGGGGGAGGCGAGCAATCCTTGGGATATGATATATTAGTAGTGCAATTATCACCCTTCGTCAAGCCCTTTAGCGGCGAGAGGAGCTCCCCCATGAACGATTGGAAAAAAGAAGACTATAAAGGAAAAAGTAAAGAAGAAATCGCAGAGACTTTAACACCGGAGCAGCGTCAGGTAACCTTGAAGAATGGGACGGAGCGGCCCTTTGCCAATGCCTACCACGACAACCGGGCGGAAGGCATTTATGTGGATTTATACACGGGAGAGCCGCTTTTTTCCAGCAAGGATCAATTTCAGTCCGGCTGTGGCTGGCCCAGTTTTACCAAACCCTTGAACCAAGAGGAAGTGGTGGAACGCGTGGACCGTTCCCACGGCATGATCCGTCAGGAGGTGCGAAGCCAAGGCTCTGACGCTCACTTGGGCCATGTGTTTCCAGATGGGCCTAAAGCGCAAGGCGGACTGCGCTACTGCATCAATTCAGCCGCCCTGCGCTTTGTGCCCCGACAGGATTTGGAACGCCTAGGGTATGGAGAATACAAGGTGCTTTTTGAGGGAGGGGCTGAGCCTGAAAAACGCAAGGATCGGGAGGACTAGCAAATGAACCAAGAAAAAAAGAAAATCCTCATCGTGGAGGATGAACGCAAGCTGGCTCGCTTCATTGAGCTGGAGCTTCAGCACGCAGGTTATGAAGCGCAAAGCGTAGGGGATGGCCAAAGCGCCATCATGAGCATCATGACCAATCCCTTTGACGCGGTGATTTTGGATTTGATGATTCCTGTCACCGACGGCATCGAAGTGTGCCGACGGGTTCGTTCCTTCTCCCAGGTGCCCATCATTATTTTATCCGCCCGAGACGGCTTGGAGGATAAGGTGAAGGGGTTGGATCTTGGCGCCAATGACTATATGACCAAGCCCTTCGAGATGGAGGAGCTCTTGGCGCGGCTTCGGGTGATCTTTCGTGCCGATGAGTCTCAAAAGGATGAAGAAAGTAAGGTCCTTCAGGTCGGTGATCTGACGCTGAACCGAGAAACCTATGACGTTCGTCGGGGCAAGGATCGAAAAGAACTGACCAAAAAAGAATTTGATCTTTTAACCTACCTCATGCAAAACGAGGGCATTGTGTTGACGCGGGAGAAGATTTTAAACAAGGTCTGGGGCTTTGATTTTGAAGGGGAAACCAACGTAGTGGACGTCTACATCCGTTTCCTTCGCTCAAAAATCGACGATCAGTACCCGAAAAAACTAATCCAAACCATGCGCGGAGCGGGCTATACCATTCGAAGCAATGATGAAGCTTAAGCTCCAAACCCGCATCACCATCATTTATGCCCTGATCTTCACGTTGGTTCTCTTTGCAATCAACGCTGCGGTATTTCTCATTATTCGCTTCTACAACACGAGCAGCGACAGCGTGGATCTTTTGAAGACGCGACAAATTGTGGAAGAGGTTTTGAATCAAAAGGGGACGATCACGAAGCAGGATCTTGACGCCCACGGCATTCGATTTCCAGTGGTGGTGATTCTAAGATCCAAAGATCAGTCCTTTTCCTCCATCGAAGAGTTGACGTTACGACCGGGCCCAGTCACAGAGACTATGCGCTTTCGCGAACTGGATGATGTGGTGGAGCAACGGGCCGTGGTGCTGCGTTGGGACCATATGACCCCTTCCCGTGAGCCGCTTCAGATGACTGTGGCCAAAAGCATTGAGCAAAACAACTTCAACCGAACGGTGACCCTCATCACCATGGCCGTGGCCTCCTTGTTGGGCATGCTGCTGTCCTTGGTGGTGGGCTCTTATATGAGCCACGAAAGCTTCAAATCCATCAACAGCATGCGTAAATCCGTAGAAGGCATGGATGCCAAGAACATGCATGCGCGCATCGTGGTCCCGCCCACGGGGGACGAGCTGACGGATCTTGGCAATACGTTTAATTCCCTACTGGATCGATTGGATGCCGCTTACACCGAGCAGTCCAAATTTGTTTCAGACGCCTCCCACGAGCTGCGCACTCCCCTAACGGTCATCAAGGGGTATGTGGATCTTTTGAGTCGCTGGGGCAAAGAGGATCCTGAAATCCTTGAGGAGTCCATCCAGGCGATTCAAGAAGAGACCGGGAACATGACCCAGCTTGTGGAAAATCTTTTGTTCATCGCCAAGGGGGAAAATCGAAAGCTCCACGTGGAGCCAGCCCGATTTGACTTAATGGAGCTGATTTCTGCAGTGTGCACGGAAAGCAGCATGAATCTGGTGGATCGGCACATTGAGTGTTCAGGAACCAGCGTGGATATCGTCGCCGACCGTAAAATGCTCAAGCAGCTTCTTAGGGTCTTCATTGAAAACTCAGCGAAGTTCACCGGGCTCAATGGCACCATCCGCATTACGCTCTCCCACGACGCTTCGGAAGCGGTGATCCGCATTTGGGACGACGGTGATGGCATTGCGCCGGAAGATTTGAATCGGATCTTTGAGCGCTTTTATGTCGCGGATAAGGCTCGGACCAAGAACAAATCCGGATCCGGTCTTGGATTATCCATCGCCGAGTGGATTGTGGATGTGCACCACGGAACATTGAGCGTCCGTTCTGTCGTGGGGGAATTCACCGAGTTTACGGTGCGGCTTCCCTTGGATTTGAGCATGGACCCCAACCTCACCCCGGCCAAGCTTTTTCCCATGCCCGCGGAAGAGTATGAAAAAGAATTGCCCTTGGGTCGTCCCAACGCTCGCCTGGAAAACTAGGGGGCTAGGGCCCGCAGAACCCAGGAATCAGGAAAACCAACGACCTCCCCTTGACGGTGCAACGCCAAAGGGAGGTCGTTCTGATTTCCTGAGCGTCCTTGCCTCTAGGTTCAAGGTGCAAGCAGGCCCAAGCTTATGCGCGACGGGCGTTCTTCTTCGGAGAAGAGGGTGAGGCCGGCCGTTCCATTTCCTGACTTATGCGGCGCAGGCGATTGTATCTGGCAATTTTATGGTAGCGCCGTCCGCCGGTGTAAGCGGTTTGCAGCAGAAAACCCACCAAAAGGCCGATGAAGATGAGGGCAAGCCAAAGGCTCAAACGGGAAGGCAGATTCATATGGTATACGGCGTTGTCCCATTCCCGTAGGAAATAGAGGTTTTGACCGCCCCAGGCCGCCAAGAAAATGCTGTAGGCCAAAAAAGGAAAGCGCAGGGTCAAAAAGACCAGGATCATCAATCCTAAGCCAATGTAGAGCCAAAGAAAGTCCGCCAAGGCTGCCGGTATTTCTGAAGGGTTCAACAGCCGAATGGGATCCAGCTGAAAGTTATAAATTCGCCAAAATAAATCCGTGAGGGCAAAGATCACGAAAGGAAGGCAACGCAACACCGTAGAGAGCAAAAATAAAAGGACTTTTCCAAGCTTTTTCAAAAATCCCCCTCCTTACAAAAAAGAACTAACCTCATTATACACTATGTGGCACGTCCTGTCGGGAAAAAGGGACGCGGGCAAAATGCGGGCAGGGATGGGGCCATCCTGTGGTAGAATGAATAGGACAAAACATTCCCTAAGGGGAGCCTGCAAGGAGATCGTATGAGAAAGAATCCCATTTTAAAGCCCCTGGACGCTTGGATGAGCCGACGTATTAAAGGATCTCTCCTTTTATATAGCCTCTATGGCATGGTCGCTGTATATTTGCTGTTGTTTCTGACGCTGAATCTAAGAATACGGATTGATTTTTTGCTGTCCTTGGGGTTTTCTCGAAATGCGGTGCTTCAAGGGCAGATTTGGCGTATCGTCACCTTCCCCTTCGTCCGGATTCCGGCGCCCTATCCCATGGACCTCATCTGGTTTGGCTTCTCCATGCTCATCTACTATATGGGGATTCAGTATACTGAAGCCCGGGTGGGGCGGTCACGAATGAATTCCTTTGCCGTCCTTTGCTGGTTGTTTCTCTTATTGTATGGGCTCTTGTTCAACCGGCATGTGGATTTTTCCCCGGTGGTGTTGGCAACTGTGGTGCTGGCTGGGCTCTATAATCCGGATTTTCAGCTTTACATTTACTTTATCTTGCCCATCCGCGGCAGATTTATCGCTCTTTTGGGAACCGCCTTCCTCCTTATCGAGGGAATTCAAGGCGCCCATCAGAACTTTGCCGTTTTGCTGGTCCTTTTGCTCATGACCTACGATATTCTGGGCGACGGTGTTAAATCTCGGGTGCGCAAGCAAGAGTTTCACAAAAAGGCCGGCGGCGAAAACCCCAAAGCAGCTCCGAGACATCGCTGCGCCGAATGCGGGATTACGGAAAAGGAAGCTCCGGATATGATTTTCCGCTATTGCAGCAGCTGTAAAGGAAATTTTGAATACTGCGAGGACCACATTCATAACCACAAGCACCGTTCAAATGTGATTTCCATGGCCGATCACCAAAAAGAAGAAGTTCAAAAGAGCGAGGAACCATAGCGCTGCGCGGATCCCCAACCGGGGCCAACCCAAAAAGCGCTCCCAACCAAAGTCATTGGCTGGGAGCGCTTTTGTTATTTCTTGCAGGAACTCTCGAGCTTAAAGGGAAAAAAGGATCTGCAAAATGGGCAGCCACAACACGGTGACGATGCCGCAGATGCCGATGGCAAGACCAGCCATGGCGCCCTCGGTTTTTCCTAAGGACAGCGCGGTGGCGGTGCCGATGGCGTGGCTGGAGCTGCCCAAAGCGATGCCCTTAGCCACGGGGCTTTTGATGCGCAGCATGCGGAAAAGCACGGTGCTGAAAATGACGCCGATGTTGCCGGTCAAGATGACGCCCAAGACCGCCAAAGAGCCGTTGCCCCCCGTCATGGTGGCGACTTCCAAGGCAATGGGGGTGGTGGTGGATTTACCCAGCATGGAGCGTAGAATTCCTTCATCAAGGCCCAACAAGCGAGACAGGAGGATCACCGAGGTGAGGCTGACGAGGCTGGCGATAACGATGGAGCCGACAATCGGAAAGGCAAAGCGACGTATGGTTCTCCGGTTCCGGTATAAGGGCAACGCCAAAGTCACCACCATGGGTCCAAGAAAAAAGTTCAAAAGGGCAGCACCTTCATTGTAGTCTTCCAAGGGGATCTTGGTGATTGAAAGAAAGGCTATGCCAAAGAGCGTTGCCAAAAGTAAAGGGTTCAACAAGGCTAGAAAGCGGTTGTTTTTGATCTTGGCGTACAAAAGGCTTGCACCCTGAAAGGTCAAAATGGTGAGGGCCAGGCCAAATGCCGGGTGAGCGGTCCAATTAGTCATCGTTCTCCTCCTTAGTTAAGCGAATCAAAAATTGGGCGCTTAAGGCGGCGCTGGCAAAGGTCAATAGGGTGGTAATGAAAATCATCAAGAGGGTTTTGCCCAAAGAGCCCGAGAGTAAAAAGATGTGCCTCATCAGGTTTACGCCGGGAGCCACGAAAAATAGGGCCAGGTTGACGAGGAAAAAATCGCACGTCTCGCAAACCAAATGTTCTTTGAGTAGGCCCGACAGCAGCGCCGCCAAAAGAAGGATCATGCCTACGATGTTCCCTGGAAGCGGCAATCCCGTCCAGCGGACGATGAGCTCACCGCCTAAATAAAACAGCAAAATGATGGCAAGTTGTGTGAAGTATTTCAAGGGAGTCCCTCCTTTTTTGGATCCAAGTCCCGTACGATTATAGCACCCAGACGCAGCGCATGGGGACCGCAGAAGGGCAAAAGGGTAAAAAAATCCCAGAGTGGTGCGTCCATGGTTTATAATAGACCTAAGACCAGTCCCCTTTTTGTGGGGGATGGAATGATTTAGGAGGAAGCACCATGAAAAAGTACGGACTCTCCGGCCAAGATAAAACGGTGAAACTCAACAAGCTCCATGTGTCTGGAAATGTCTGCGGGGAGTATATCGAATACACCATTGCTCAGCATTACCGGAATACCAGTGCCGAAGACGTGCACTGCACCTATTCTTTCCCGGTTCCAGAGACGGCCACGCTCACTGGCTTTTCCTTGAGCTTGGGCGGAAAAAGTCTTTCCGCTTCGGTGGAATCGCGGGACGAAGTGCTCACCATCATTAAGAATGCGAAAGATGAGGATCTCAACCCCATCAGTTTGGAATCCGATGACGAGGAGGATTTCCAAATCACCGTGGGCGACGTCATGCCCAATGAAACGGTGGTGATCCGCATTACCTATATGGACCAGCTGATTTATCACGACAATTTGCTTAAGGTGATCATTCCATCAGTGATTGATCCCACCTATGTGCTCTCCGAGACCGAAGAAGAGCTGGCAGGCCCCGGCACGGAGTCCCCGGAATTCTACTTGTCGCTGCTGATCGAAAGCTTTGGCGAAGTATCCTTGAAGTCCTCGACCCATAAAATCAACGTGGAGCGCCAGGATGAAACGTTGCGTAAGGTCACCATTGAACAAGGACAGACTCTGGATCGGGATTTTGTCTTAGAGCTCACCGAGCGACGGCCGCGACAAGCCGACGGCATTGCCTATTCTTGGTACGATCAGGAAGCGGAGGAAGAAAAAGCGATTTTGATGATGCGCTTTTTCCCCATCCTTCCCGATGACGGCATGAGCGGTGAAAAAAACTATACTTTTATCATGGATATGTCGCAAACCATGGAAGGTAAGAAGGCAGAGGAAGCCCGAAGCGCCTTACTTTTGGCGTTAAGAGCTTTGGATGATGGGGATCGTTTCAACATCATCAGCTTCTCCGAGCGCTCTGAGGTCTTCAGCCCCCGAGGGAAGGTCGCCTACAACAAGGAAACTCTGGAAGCGGCTACGGAATGGATTGAGGGCTTAACCGTGCACAATGGGGCCGACATTCGCAGCGCGTTGAATTTAGCCATTGAGGAGGCCCGAGAAGACGATCCCGAGATCCCCAATTACGTGTTCTTATTCTCGGATGAGCACGTGGAAAATGAAGATGAGATCTTGGAGTTTGTGCAAAACCACATCGGCAGCGTGCGCCTATTTACCATCGGCATGGATTCAGAGGTCAATTCGTATTTTCTCTCGCGCCTGGCGGAGGCCGGCGGGGGCAAAGCGGAGTTTGTCGAAGAAGGGCAGCGTCTGGACGACATCATCCTAAGGCACTTCCACCGCATCCACAATCCTCAGATGGATGTAACCTCCATTGATTGGGGGGAAATGGAAATCGAGCGCACCTATCCTGGAACCATTTCCTATTTGTACGACCGAGAGCCGTTCACTATTTTTGCCGCCGTCAACGGCAGCATCGCCGGCAAGGTGGTTTTGCGCGGTAAAGTGGTGGGGCGCAGCGAAGAACTCGAGCATAAGCTCACGGCGGACTTGGATAAGCTGGAAATTGAAGAGAATTCCCAGCTCATTGAGAAGGTCTGGGCCCGAAAGATGATCGAATCGCTGGAAGAGCGGGAGCACAAAATGCGCGGACATGAGCGCGATCAGGTTCGCGAACGTATTTTGGAGCTTTCCAAGGAATTCAACATGCTTTCTTCGGAGACCGCCTTCATTTTGATTGAAGCCGTGGAAGATCCGGTATCCGGCTTTGTGATGAATCGTATTGTGCCCTTGGAAATGTCTTTAGAGACCATGAAGCTGTTGTCCGAATCCTTCTTCTTGGACGATACCCGCTACTCTGCAGATCTTAATTTGCGGGAAACAATGGCGGCTAAGGGACTTTCCCGTCAGGAGGCGCGGCGCGTCATCCAATTTGAGCGAGAGAATCTCCTGAGAATCCTTGCGAAGAATCAGCAGGCCGACGGCAGCTTTAAGGATATGGGCGAGGACGAGCCTCAGGCCATTTTGGAGACCACCTTAAAGGGACTTTTGGCCTTCACAGCCGGCAATGAGCCCGCCACCATCTACCTCACAAGCATCAATAAGGCCTTTACCTTTGTGATGAAAACCATCGGCGAGGATGAACGTCTTTTGACGGAGCGCAATCTGATGCTTTTATCCATAGCCTACGAATTGGCGCACGCCAAGCGCCTCATTAAGGAGCGCACCATCGTCAGCTTGGATGGGCTCTTCGACCGCATTGAAGAAGGAGAATTCCCCTCTTCCTTGAAAGAAGTCGAATCCGTGGTTGCCGCCACCTCGCCCTTGCAGATGAAGTTCATCATGGCCGCAGCCTTGAACATTTCAGCCTCACAAATTGGAGATTTGGAAGAGATTTTTGAAAAAGACATCAAATCCCATATTTCCCGCATCTCTGAGGTTGCTCTGGCCAAAGCCCTTTAATCAGGGCCGGGCCAAAGCGAGCGCCCATGGCTCCAAATCGCATCAAGAGTCCTGCCCAATGGCGGGGCTCTTTTTAGGCGCTTGAGGGGAGTGGTGAAGCGACGGGGAGTCCTCAAGAGGAAGTTGCGGCAAAGGATATGAAGAAGGTGTAAAGAAGAGATCGAGGAACATTGGGAGGATTGAACCGTGGTGGACTTGAGCCTTCGCGTAATAAACAGGCGCAAGGGAACCGCTTCAGGGCGTTTCTCGGCGATGAGGGAGCGTTTGGACCAGTGGAGGCGAAGAGCGGGCTTGGGAGAGGTTGCCCCTTAAATGGCGCCCCTAGCAGCTGGTCGCGGATGGATCGTTCGTTGCCGAACTGGGGCATCTTTTTTCTTTGCCCCATGACGCTTCGGGGCGCTTCGTTGGCGTTTCGAAAAAGCGTCACTAATTTGTAACCTTATTTTAACTTCTTTGAAACCATTTTCTTATGAAGGAGTTGTAAAGTGGAATTAGTACCCATATTACGGTCCAAGGGAGGCCCACCATCATGAAAAAGAACAAGCCATCCATCCTGTTGCTTTTGCTGCTCTTTTTAGGGGCAATGATGCCGCCCAGTACAGCTCAAGCAGCGCCTTCAACGCTTTGGGCCGATACGATCTGTATGGATGATGAGGGTCGACTTTTGACGGATTTTTATCGAGAACGCTACGCCATTGAAAAGGGAGTTTTTCAGTTTCATGCCGCGCCGCACCGATCCGGCTATCGCTTTGTGACCTGCAATATTTTAGAGTTGGTCGGACCCAAGGGATCGTCCTACCGCGTTAATTATTTCTATGAAAAAGGCGAGGGCGCCGCTGAAGCGTTGCCCCAAGGGCAGCCCATGAAAGAAATGCCCAAAAAGCCGTGGAATGCCAAAAACAGGACCGTATATGTCTCATGGGTGGATGAGCGCGGCCACGCCCTTCGGCCCTCGAAGCTTCAGACCGTTGCCTTTGCTTGGGATGCCTACGAAGTCCCCAAAGCCCCTCACATCAATGGATATGGGGTCACCTCCCTTGAAAAAGGCCGACACCTTTTCGGTCAAAAGAGCGTCCCGCACCTGATTTATTGCTATGGAAAGAACCAAGCGTCCAAGACGCTGCCCAGCCTCGTCTATGAAAAGGCCTTTCGGGAATTGCCCCGTCGGATCGTTGAGCCGGCCGTAACCCCCAAAATGATGGTCCCCAGCGAAACAAAAAAGACCGTCCCGATGAAAAACAGCAAACCGGCCCCTGGGAAATCCGCACAAGAGCCCAGGAAGGAACCCGAACAGCAAATCAGCCCTTCGGGCGAGGGGGAGAAGCCATTCGAACCAGAGGGCGGTCCTCTCGAGGCGATCTTGAAGGAGGAGGCGAGGAGCCGCGAGCTGCCAGCCCCTGAAACGCCCTGGATCAAGAATGATTCGTCTCAAGATTTGATTTTTCCCGTGAACTCCGAACCGTCTCAGGCCGCAGCGGTGAATCCTCCGGTGAAGCGTGAAACCCTCTTTGCAGGGTTTGCACTGGTAAGCGTAGGCATTCTCGCCGGGTTTGCCCTTCGACGGAACCGATAGGTCCGTCGGGGTTTGGATCCGGATCTTCCTTTGGGGATCCCCCTCTCTTGCGCCAGCGGATGTCCCATGGCGCTGGAGGGGGGCTCTTTTTTGTTTGCTGCCCCCCAAGGTGCCGGTGGTGGAAAAAGGAACTGGATTGGATTCTTGGAATTTCAGGCTTTTTCCGCAAATTCCCATCGGATTTATAGGGAAACCGTCATGCTTTTCTCATTTGGGCGAAGAATTCAGCAAACGGGCTCTATGGGGGCCTTAGAAGGGGTTGACGAGGCAATTTGGGGATTTAACAAAATATTAACGTTAAGAATCTAACAAAAAGAGGAATACGTTTTAGAAGTGGATTTTCACGGGATTTGACATGATTTATCGGTTCGATAACGGCCATCAAGCCATGTTCACAATTCGTTTAGAAACGTTAACAAATAATAGAGAAGGTGAAGTATAGAGGGACCTAAACCGCTGATCAGGCTAATTTTTCCGCAATGACAAATCATTAACATAATGCTACTGTCAAAGGGACGGGTCTCGTGGCTTGTTGGAAAAGGCCTCCATCTCCCATATAATTGGAATGAGGCTATTTTCAAACCCGAACAATAACAGTTTTACGGAGGTTGTTATGGAAAACGTGAAAAGAACTCCAGTGTTTGAATCCTACGCAAAGTACGGCGGTAAGAACGTACCTTACGCAGGATGGGAAATGCCCGTGGAATTCATTGGGCTGGTTCCAGAGCACAACAAAGTGCGCAATGAAGTCGGGATCTTTGATGTATCCCACATGGGTGAAATCACGGTCTTAGGCAAAGATGCCCTAAAGTTTGTGAACTACCTTGTGACCAATGACGTCAACCGTATTGTGGATGGCCAGGTCATGTACACCTTCATGTGCTACCCCGAGGGAGGCGTCGTGGACGATCTCTTGGTGTATCGTTTTGGCCCCGAGGACACCTATCTCGTTGTGAATGCCGCCAACAGCGACAAGGATTTTGCCTGGATCCAGGAAAAAGCCAAGGATTTTGACGTCGAAGTGAAAAACATCTCTCCAGAGGTTGGACAAGTCGCCGTTCAAGGCCCTAAGGCTCAGGGAATCCTTCAAACACTCACCGAGCAAAACCTCGATGAGATTAAATTTTTCTTTGCCAAGCGCGATGTAAAAATTAAGGACATCAATACCATGATTTCGCGCACGGGATACACCGGCGAAGATGGATTTGAGATCTACTGCGACAAAAAAGATGCCGCAAAGCTCTTTGAAATGATTGCAGATGCCGGAGTTCAGCCCATCGGCTTGGGCGCCCGTGACACCCTGCGCTTTGAAGCCAACTTGCCCCTTTACGGACAGGAAATGAGTCAAGACATCACCCCCCTCGAAGCCGGATATGGCTACTTTGTCAAACTAGACAAGGAAGACTTCATCGGCAAGGATGCATTGAAAAAGCAAAAAGAAGAAGGCCTCAAGAGAAAAGTGGTCGGCTTTGAAATGCCTAAGGGAAGCCCGCGCCACGGCTATGACGTCTATAAGGGCGACAAGAAGATCGGCGTAGTCACCACGGGATACATCTCCCCGAGTTTAGGCAAGCCCATCGGCAACGCCTTACTGGATATAGAGGAAACGGAAATGGGCAACGACATTGAAATTGCCATCCGCAACCGCCGTCTGCCGGCAAAGGTCAGAGATCGCAAGTTCCTCAAAAAGCACACCAAGCAATAATGGATCGCAGCCGGGTGGAGGCTGTTGCCAAAAGGCCGGTCTCTCCCGTAAGATGAACCCAAAATCAACCATCAAAAAGGAGAAATGAAAATCATGGACAAAATGAAGGATAACCTGCTGTATACGAAGGATCACGACTGGGTCAGAGTAGAGGGGGATAAGGCATATGTTGGACTCACCGATTATGCTCAGCACCACCTAGGATCCATTGTTTATGTAGAAGCTCCTGAAATGGACGATGAATTTGCAAAGGGCGACACCTACGGTGT
Source organism: Clostridiaceae bacterium JG1575 (assembly GCA_002838815.1). Classification (GTDB taxonomy): domain Bacteria; phylum Bacillota; class Clostridia; order Clostridiales; family Clostridiaceae; genus JG1575. The sequence goes on from LQGW01000040.1 coordinate 14,903, forward strand.
TGTGGAATCCGTCAAGGCAGCGACCGACATGTACATGCCCCTCTCGGGAAAAATTGTGGAAGTCAACGACGAAGTGGTGGACAGCCCGGAAAAATTCAATGAAAACCCCTGGGACAACTGGTTTGTTGCCGTAGAAATTGCGGACAAGGCGGAGTTGGAGGAACTCATCAAACCGGAGGACTACAAGAAACTTTTGGAAGAGGAGGAATAACGTCTTGATGCATCCCTATCTTCCGGGGACCGAAGAAGATCTGAAAATCATGCTCGAGCGGATCGGCGTGTCTTCCGTGGACGACCTTTATAAGGCCGTCCCGGCAGACGTTAAGCTTCAGGATGAACTGAAGCTGGAGGCCGCAAAGTCCGAAGTTGAGATCAGACGCATTCTTGGCGCCCTGGCGAATAAAAATAAATCCATTGACGAGCTGACGTGCTTTTTGGGGGCAGGGGCCTATGACCATTACATTCCCTCCACCGTCAAGCACATTGTAGGCCGCTCGGAGTTCTACACCGCCTACACCCCCTACCAGCCTGAAATTGCTCAGGGAACGCTGCAGAGCGTTTGGGAGTATCAATCCATGATGTGCATGCTCACGGGCATGGACGTCAGCAACGTTTCCATGTACGATGGACCCACCGCCGCCGCGGAAGCAGCGATTTTGGCTACTTCCGCCCAGCGCAGAAAGAAGGTTCTCGTCTCGGAGGCGGTCAACCCCGAAACCAAAAAGGTTCTTGAGACCTACATGACTTCTCGGGATCTTGAGATTGAGTATATTCCGGTGACCGAAGAAGGCCGCACCGACGCCAAGGGTTTGGCGCAGATGCTGGATAAGGAAGTGGCTGCAGTGCTTGTGGCCAATCCGAACTTCTACGGAGTGGTGGAAGACTTCTCCGCCATTACGGAGCCTGTTCATGCCAATAAGAGCCTGCTGATCATGCAAGTGGATCCCGTTTCTTTGGGGCTTTTGAAAACCCCAGGCGAAATCGGTGCGGACATTGTCTGTGGAGAAGGTCAGTCCTTGGGACAAAACCTCAACTACGGCGGCCCCGTATTGGGCTTCCTCAATGTCACCAACAAGCTCTTGAGAAAAGCCCCCGGCCGCATCATCGGCCGTAGTGTGGACGTCGAGGGAACTCCGGCTTATGTTTTGACTTTGCAGGCCAGAGAACAGCACATCCGCCGGGAAAAAGCAACCTCCAACATCTGTTCCGACCAAACCTTGAACTCGGTAGCGGCGGCCGTCTACATGGCCACCATGGGCCCTGAGGGAATGAAGGAAGTGGCCGTTCAGTCGACGCAAAAAGCGCATTACCTTGCCAAAAAGTTGGAAGCGACGGGCAAATTCAAACTCAAATACTCGGGTCCCTTCTTTAAGGAATTCCTCATGGAGACGGATCTTGACATCGATGGGATGAACCAAGAGCTCCTCAAGAAGAACATCCTAGGACCCATGAACATGGATGTGTTCGGCATGCCCGGCGCCTGCCTCTTTGCGGTCACGGAAAACCGTTCTAAAGAAGAGATGGATGCCCTGGTAGCCGCCTTGGAGGTGATCTAGATGTTTGACAAATATGGAAAAACGATTTTTGATCTCTCCCAGGATGGCCGCCGCGCCACCATGCTCCCGCCCCTGGACGTCGAAGAACTTAGCTTGGATGACATTCTCCCAGCAGAGCTTCGTCGGGAGAGCGAATTGGACCTGCCCCAGGTCACGCAGTTGGATGTGATCCGTCACTACACGCTGCTCTCCAAGCTCAATTATTCTGTGGATGCAGGCTTCTACCCCTTGGGGTCCTGCACCATGAAATACAACCCCAAAATCAATGAGGATATGGCAAACCTGCCCGGCTTTAGCCGTATCCACCCCTACCAGGATCCCATGACCGTTCAGGGAGCTATGGAAGTGGATTACAAGCTGTCTCGCGCCCTTTGTGAAATCTCTGGAATGGATGAAATCACGTTGCAGCCGGCAGCCGGCGCTCATGGCGAAATGACGGGCTTGATGCTCATCAAGCAGTATCACAAAATGCGCAAGGACGACAAACGGACCAAGATCATTGTTCCCGATGCGGCGCATGGAACCAACCCCGCTTCCGTAGCCGTCGCAGGATATGAAGTAGTGGAGGTTCCCTCTACCAAGGCTGGCGATGTCGATTTGGATGCGCTGCGCGCAGTGGCCAATGACGAGATTGCTGGACTGATGTTGACGAACCCCTCGACGCTAGGAATCTTTGAGAAGAACATTGAAGAGATTGCCGAGATCATCCACGGCTGTGGGGGCTTGCTTTACTATGATGGAGCAAACCTCAACGCCATTATGGGGAAAGTCCGCCCCGGCGACATGGGATTTGACGTCATGCATATGAACATCCATAAAACCTTCTCCACGCCTCACGGCGGCGGCGGCCCCGGATCGGGACCGGTTGCCTGTAAGAAAATCCTGGCGCCTTACTTACCGGTTCCCGTCATTGATTATGACGCGGCAAAAGATGAGTACTTCTGGGATTACGATCGGCCCGAGTCCATCGGCAAGATCAAGGGATTCTTCGGAAACTTCGGCGTTATTTTGCGCGGATACAGCTACATCCTCTCCATGGGGCATGAGGGCTTGAAGAAGGCTTCTGAAGATGCAGTGCTCAACGCCAACTACATCAAGTTCTCCTTGAAGGACGACTTTAAAACCATCAACGACAATCCCACGATGCATGAAGTGGTCTTTGCCGGACTAAAGGACAAGACCAACGGGATTTCGACCTTGGAAGTTGCAAAGCGTCTCATCGACTATGGATTCCACCCCCCCACCATTTACTTCCCACTCATCGTGGATCAAGCATTGATGGTGGAACCCACGGAAACCGAGTCCAGAGAGACCATGGATCACTTCATTGGCGCAATGAAGATGATTGCCGAAGAAGCCCGGACCAATCCGGAAGTCTTCAAGACGGCTCCGCACAACACTCCGGTGCGCCGCATCGACGAGGTTGCTGCCGTGAAGAATCCGATTCTTCGCTGGACGCCGGAATTGAAAAAAACCTTGGACGAAAACTATGCAACGAAGCCTATGGTTTGCCAAGTCCCCGACGAAGGTAAGAATGAGTAAGCGGATCGCCATCATCGGCGGTGGCCCAGGCGGTTACGTCTCGGCCATCCGCTTCGCTCAGCTCGGGGCTCAGGTGACCTTATTTGAGAAGGACCGCATCGGCGGAACCTGCCTCAACCGAGGGTGCATCCCCACTAAGGCCCTGCATCGCAGCGCCGAGGTCTACCATGATGCCCTCCATAGCGAATCCTTCGGCATTGATATCGAGGGATCCATTCGACCCAACGGAGATAAAATTTACGAACGCAAGGCCAAAGTGGTGGAAACCTTAGTAACAGGGGTCGAGCAGCTTGTTTCGGCCAATGGCATTCGGGTGATCCCCATGGAAGCTCGATTGAAAAACGATCGGGTGGTTGCCTGGGAAGAGGGGGAGGAGCGTTTCGACGCCATCATCCTAGCCACGGGAACCGCACCCACCGTTCCGCCTATTGAAGGAGCCGATCTGCCGGGTCTTTTGGATTCCGATCAGCTCTTAGCCATGGCAAAGATTCCAGAATCCATGCTGGTTCTCGGGGGATCTGTCGTGGCCATGGAATTTGCCTCGATTTACGCCACCTTGGGAACCAAGGTGACTCAAGCAGTGCGCAGCCAGATTCTGCGCATGGTGGATGGAGAAATCGTCAAGCGCATCAAGCCTCTTTACAAAAAGCAGGGGATTGAGATCAACGAAAAAGCCACCCCCCAAAAAATTGAGAAAATCGACGGCGGCTTCCGCGTGACCTTTGATAAGGCCGGAAAAGAAATGACGGTTGAGGCGGAGCAAGTGCTTTTGGCTCTGGGCCGGGGTCCTGTCACCGAGGGTCTGGGACTTGAAGAAGCAGGGGTGAACCTCCACCGCGGCTACGTCACGGTGGATGAGAACCTCAAAACCAGTGCGGAGGGCATCTACGCCATCGGCGACGTCAACGGAATTGCTCTTTTGGCCCACGCTGCAGAACACCAAGGTGTGGCAGTTGCTGAATACATCATGAAGGGAACGCCGGTGGAGCACGTTCCGGTGCCCAATTGCATTTTCACCCTTCCAGAGATTGCCACCATTGGCTATTCTGAGGAAGAACTGAAGGCTCAGGGCGTTGAGTACAAAACCAGCAAGTTTATGATGGCGGCCAATGGCAAGGCGCTGGCCTTAGGAGAAACCGATGGGTTGATCAAGGTCATCACCAACATGGACAATCAGTTGATCGGGGTGCACATCTTCGGCGCCCATGCATCGGACATCATCCATGAGGCCATATTGGCGGTTACCAAGGGTATGACGGTGGAGGACATCAAGTCGGTCATGCACGCGCATCCGACCTTGCCGGAAGCGTTCTTTGAAGCGGTATTGGGCATTGAAGGCATCGCCATTCATGCGGTACCTAAAAAGAGACGGTAAATAGGTCCTCAAAAAAAGAAGGGCAGCGGAGTTTCCGCTGCTCTTCTTTTTTTCTTTTTTTTGAGGATCGCTTTTTGAGCTGAAGAGGAGAAACGCAAAATAAAAGAAAATTCAAACAACAGTTAAATGTAAATAAAAACCGATAAATAAAGATCAACTTCGCAAATGAATAAGAACCGAGAGAGATGTCATCAAATAACGTAGAAAATACAATGAAGGATAATGAAATAACAAAAGGGTAGAAAGTTGTAGAAAGTTTAGCGTCTTCAATCTATAATATAATTGTTCGTTTGCCTTGGGGGCAACGGGCTCCATATTGTACTTGGAGGTATTATTCATGAAAATTCATTCGAAGAAAGGACTCTTCCTCATGGGAGTTCTTGCGGGTCTTGTGGCCGTTGCCTTGGCGGTGTTTGGCAATCCCAAAAATATGGCCATCTGCATTGCTTGCTTTATTCGTGACATTGCAGGATCCATGAAGTTCCACTCCGCAGGGGTGGTTCAGTATTTCCGTCCAGAAATCGCAGGGATCATCTTTGGCTCATTTTTGATCTCCCTCTACCGTAAAGAGTTCAAAGCCACGGCAGGCTCGTCCACGGTGCTGCGCTTTTTCTTGGGGGTCATCATGATGATTGGAGCCCTAGTCTTTCTTGGTTGTCCCACCCGAATGGTGCTGCGCATGTCCGCTGGGGATCTCTCCGCTTGGATTGGACTCATCGGTTTTGTTGCTGGGGTCTCAACGGGGGTCCTCTTTCTCAAGAAAGGATTCAGCCTCGGACGCAACTATGAAAATAAAGCCGTCGCCGGCGCGGCATTCCCTGTGGCTTTGATGATTCTCACCATCCTCTCTGGGATCACCACTTGGTTCGTCGCGTCCAAAGCGGGCCCCGGATCCATTCATGCGCCGTTTATGATCGCTCTGACCGGCGGGCTGCTCTTTGGCGTCATCGCCCAGCTCTCCCGCATGTGCTTTGCGGGATCCATCCGAGACATCCTCTTGATGCGCTCTGTGGATCTTGCTTTGATCATCGGTGGCATTTTCGTTGTCATGTTGGTCTACAACATCGCCACTAAGCAATTTGCCTTGACGGCGACGGGACCTGTGGGTCACACGGCAAAGCTTTGGAACATTCTTGGGATGTATGTGGTGGGCTTTGCCGCCGTACTGCTTGGCGGGTGCCCTTTGCGCCAACTGGTGTTGGTGGGGCAGGGGTCTGGAGACTCTGCCGTCACTTTTCTGGGGATGTTTGTGGGCGCCGCAGCGGCTCATAACTTCAACCTCGCCGCCGCTCCAGCCAATTTAGCCAAGGGACTTTCCGGTGGCCCCGCCGTTTCCGGTCAGATCGCCATCGTCGTGTGCCTCGTTGCCCTCTTTGGCATTGCGTGGATGAATTTGAGAAGAAAAGTTAAGTAACTCATAAAGGAGAAAGTCATGAAAGAATTAGACGTACGGGGGCTTTCGTGCCCGGAGCCGGTCCTGATGGTCCGTGAGGCCGTGGAAGCCGGAGAAAAAGAATGCCGCATCCTCATCAGTGAGCCCCACACCAAGAACAACGTGGAGCAGCTCGTGAAACGAATGCATCTGAAATGGACGACGGAAGAAACCGCCGATGGGTTTGTGATCACGACCCATGCCTAAAGTGCTCCGATTATTTGTCACCTTTCCTTGTACCTCAGAAGCCTTGGAGGCGCAGCGTATTGTTTTGGATCACGGAATCACCTGCAAGCTCTCTCCCGTTCCCCGTAGTTTAAGTGCCGGGTGCGGATTGGCCTTGGAAGCCGATCCACAATGGGAGGCGGCCATACAAAAAACGCTTTTGGAGGGCGGGGTGGAGGTGGAAGAGATTCACCAGATCTCCCTTTAGGGGACGTTTCTTGAGGCTCTTCCATGGGATCTTTCGGTGGGACGACGATAGGGACCCCTTCCCCTGCCGTCGTTCTACCGAAAGTTTTTATTCTCCAGCATCTCCCGCAGGGGAGGGGCTCAAGAAGGGGCATGAAAAACCTAGGAGGATGATCCCGTTGAACGTTCGAAAACTAACCGCTTCTGCTCTTTTCATCGCTTTAAATGTCGTGTTGGGGACACTGACCACAGCCTTAAAAATTCCGCTCTTGTTTTTAGACACCGTCGGCACCGTTTTAGGGGCTGTTTTGTTCGGACCCTTATGGGGCGCCGCCATCGGGGGCCTCACCAACGGTGTGTTGGGGGTCACGAGCGCTCCCCGGGCGTTGCCCTTTGCCATCGTAAACATCATCGTGGGCTTTTTTGTGGGCTGGGTCGCCAAGAAGTGGGGGTTTGGCTTTTGGACCGCTCTTTTTACGGGCCTAGCTCTTGCGGTGTTGGCCCCCTTTGTGGGGACCTTTGTGGCCGTGGGCTTTTTTGGGGGCATCACGGGCGACTTCAATGACGTACTGTTCACGGCGTTGCGCCGCGGCGGACAAACGGTATTCTCTTCGGCATTTTACCCAAGGATTCTAAGCAACCTCACCGACAAGATCCTAACCTGTCTTTTAGTGTCGCTCTTGTTGCCCACATTAAAAAAAGCGTTGCGAGAGTAGGGGCATGCGAAGCAAAAAGATTCTATTTTGCAGTCACTGTGTGCTCAACCAAAATACGGTGGTGACGCCCCTTCATCGCGCTCGAGGCGCTTTTCCAGAAACCGTGAAGGTCTTGCTTGAAGAAGGGATTGGCCTAGTGCAACTGCCTTGTCCAGAATTTTTGGCCCTGGGGGACGCGCGAGCGCCCATGGATTGGGCGGCCTACAATTCTTTGGCGGGGTATCGTCCGTTTTGTCGGACGCTGGCGGAATCCTATGCAGACCTTGCGAAAACCTACGACGACTCCAGCCTAGAACTTTTGGGCATCTTGGGCATCCAAGCGAGCCCCACGTGCTCGTTGTTTGGCACGCGGGGCGTCTTTATGGAGGAATTCATCGAATCCCTCAAGCGTCGTCGCCTGGAACCCAAAGGGTTGGAGATTCCCATCGATCACGAAGAAGGGCGCGAGTGCGAAGCCTTTTTATCCGCTTTAAGGCGGGGCGCTTTTCAAAAGCTGTAGCCCAATAGGCTCTTTTCTTTTGTCGGGAAGAGCCTGTTCAAAAAAAAGGCTCAAAAACAAAAAAAGAGTTGCACGATAAAAAAAACAGCGGTAATATGATTAATAAGACGTTGAAGGGAACAGTACGTTTTGTCCTTTTTTTTCAGAGAGAGATGGTGGGTGAGAGCATCTTAAAAAACCAAAGCGGAAGACCAATCCCGGAGTCTTTTGGCAACCCAATGCCGACGCAGGAGAAGGCTGCGTTACCAAGTCATTGAGTGAAAAAATAGGTGGAACCGCGAATGATCGCCCTAGGTGGGAGGTCATTTTTTATTCTTTTTGGGCTCTTGCCGAAGAAGAGGCTGCGGCCTGTGCCAACCATTAAAGGAGGAAACAAGAATGATTCATGTAACATTGCCCGATGGATCCAAGAGAGAATATCCCGAAGGTGTTTTGCTTTATGATGTGGCAAAAAGCATCTCCCCAGGACTTGCAAGAACCGCATTGGGGGCGGTGGTGAACGGAGAAACCCGAGGCCTCCAAGAGGCGCTCGCGAAGGATTCCGACGTTCGGTTTGTGCACTTTGAAGATAAGGAAGGGAAAGCCATTTTCTGGCACACCAGCGCTCACATCATGGCGCTGGCGGTTCAGCGGTTGTATCCCGATGTAAAATTTGCCATTGGACCCGCCATTGATGATGGGTTCTACTATGATTTTGACACAGAGCATCGCTTCACTCCGGAAGATCTCACCGCCATTGAGCAAGAGATGAAAAAGATCGTCAAGGAAGGCCACGAGCTGGTGCGCACGGAAATGAAGCGGGAAGACGCCATTGCCCACTTTACCCCGCTGAATGAAGTATATAAGGTGGATCTTATTGAGCGGTTGCCTGAAGGCACGACCATCAGCTTCTACACCTTAGGAGAATTCATCGACCTTTGCAAAGGACCGCATCTAAAGGACATATCCAAGGTGAAAGCCGTCAAGCTCCTTTCCATCGCCGGAGCCTACTGGCACGGAGATGAAAACAATAAGATGCTGCAGCGGATCTATGGAACAACGTTCGAAAAGGCCAAAGACCTCGAGGCGTATCTGCATCGCATCGAGGAAGCCAAACGCCGCGATCACCGTAAGATTGGACGAGAAATGGACCTGTTCTCCATGCAGGAGGAGGGGCCTGGATTCCCCTTCTTCCATCCCAAGGGAATGATCATCCGCAATAAGCTCGAGGAATACTGGCGCGAGGAGCACACCAAGGCCGGCTATGGAGAGATCAAAACGCCCATGATCCTCAACGAGGAGCTGTGGCATCAAAGCGGACATTGGGATCACTACAAAGAAAACATGTATTTCACTGAGATCGACGAGGCGGCTTACGCCATTAAGCCAATGAACTGCCCTGGCTCGATCCTCATCTATAAGAATGGAATGTACAGCTATCGGGATTTCCCCATGCGCTGGGCGGAATTGGGGTTGGTCCACCGCCATGAGCTCTCCGGGGCCCTGCATGGCCTGATGCGGGTTCGGGCTTTCACCCAAGATGACGCCCATCTTTTCATGACTCCGGCCATGATCAAGGACGAAATCAAGGGCATCATCCGCTTGTGCGACAAGGTTTATAAGACCTTTGGGTTTGAATACCACATGGAGCTGTCCACTCGCCCCGAGAATTCCATGGGAACAAAGGAGCAGTGGGATTTGGCCACCAATCAGCTGCGGGAAGCCTTGGAGGAATTGGGCGCCAACTATCAGCTCAATGAAGGCGATGGCGCATTCTATGGGCCCAAAATTGACTTTCATTTGGCGGACGCCATTGGCAGAACTTGGCAGTGCGGAACCATTCAGTTGGACTTCCAGATGCCGGAACGCTTTGACATGTATTATGTGGACGACCAATCCCACCGAGTGAGGCCCGTCATGGTGCACCGCACCGTCTTGGGCTCCATTGAACGCTTCATGGGCATCCTCATCGAGCAGTTTGCCGGGAAATTCCCCTTATGGATCGCCCCGGAGCAGGTTCGCTTGATCCCCGTCACCGAGCGGCATACCGACTATGCGGCCTCTGTGCAAGAGGAGCTTGCCAACGCCGGACTCCGGGTCCATTTGGACCGCCGCAACGAGAAGGTTGGGTATAAAATCCGGTCCGCGCAGATGGAGAAGGTCCCCTATATGTTGGTGATTGGCGACAAAGAAATGGAGAACCACAGCTTCACGGTGCGGCATTTCCTCACCGATGAGTCCGGGGTCAACCGTCAGTATGAATGGACTTTGGAGGAGTTAACAACCAACCTTCAAGAAGAGATTGATTCCAAAAGGTACTATCTGTAAAGAAATGTCTTGGGCGCTAGTCCCTTGATGGAGCCATCGTCCGCTCTCTTGAAACGTCTCGAAACGGGGAGTTGAGGGCGGGCGATTCTTTTAGGAGCTCCGTTTTGGTCAAAAAAGGAAATCGCTACCGAACCCTTCGGGCTTTGCTATAATGAGAGGGTGATCTTAACATGAAAATGAGGTAAAAACGATGATTCGTGCTCTTTTATTTGATTTGGACGGCACAGTGGCCGACACCAACGGGCTCATTTTGGCCTCTTTTCGGCATACCTTTTCGGCCCATGGGGTGGAGGGGGTTGCGGATGAAGCCATTACAGCGCTCTTTGGAGAACCTCTGGACCGCTCCATGACGCGGTTTAAACCGGCGGAATCAGCAGCGATGGTGGCCACTTACCGGGTGCACAACAAAGCCCACCACGATGATCTGATCCGCCCGTTTCCCGGCGTCCAGGAGGCCTTGACGGCCCTGAAAGAAAAGGGCTATCTTTTGGGCATTGTTACCTCCAAGCGTCAGGAGATGGCTTCGCGGAGCCTCGCCTGTCTGGGGCTGGCGCCCTTCTTCGACGTGGTGGTCACGCCAGAGAACACCAAGGAGCATAAACCGCATCCTGCCCCCGTGCTTTACGCCATGGCGCGCTTGGGGGTATCCCCTGAAGAAACGCTGATGATTGGGGACTCGCCCTACGATCTTTTGTCGGGGCGCGCTGCAGGGTGTCAAACCGTCGCCGTTTCTTGGAGTTCGCTTCCACGAACGGTGTTGGAAGATGCAAAGCCCACCTTCTTTTTAGAAGACATCAACGATCTGATGCCCCTTTTAGCGGGCCCCTTGGGAGGAGTGCAATGAACACAATGACTGAATTACCAAAAGGATATGAAGTACTGGAAACCCTCGATCCCATCAAGGATCCAGCGTTTATCAAGAAAAAGAGGATCGCAAGCCTGATCGTGGGCGGCCTGTTCTTCGCGCTCTTTTTCTTTTTGGTCAATCCCTTGGTTCTTTTGCTCTTGTCCTCAGGGCGTAAGGCGCCCTTGGACATTGTCTTATTGCGGGTACTGGGGCTCGTCACGGTGGTGATTTTATATCCCGTGGCGCGAGAGTGGCTCAAAAGCCGAATGATGCGGTCCGTTTCGGGCGTTAAACCTACCTTGAGCTTTTCCGACACCTTGGCCTACGCGGGTTCAGATGCGTATTTTTCGCCCCGCGCCTACAACCGAGTGCTTCTTTGGCCGTCCATCCTTTTGGCGCTCCTTTCCTTTGCGTCTACGTTATTTCTACCCGTACCTTGGTTTTGGGTCGGCGGCCTAGCAGTGGTCATGGCCTTTTCTGGTGCGATGCGCGATTTGTTGATTTACCTTTCCATCAAGCGGCTGCCCGCCGGGGTGTTGATTCAAGACAGCGGCCTTTTGCTGACCTATTATGTTTATAATGAAGAGGCGGCCAAGACCTTGAAAAAGACCATTAAAGGATCCGAGGCGGCCAACCGCAAAAAGCAGGCCATTTACGGTAAGAAAAACAAACGCTAGGGTAGATTCTTCCAGCGCTCAAAAAAAGACCCTCCAGTCCTTTCTTGATAAAAGAAGGGCCGGAGGGTCTTTTTTACGCGTCACGCCCATTGCTTTTTAATCGCGAGTAAAATCTTCAGGCGCTGGGGGCTCCTCTTTGGGCAGGGCGTCCTCGGGCGTTGAGCCGGTGGGATCGACGGGCGTCTTTTTTGGGTGCGCAGAGCGCTTTTTGGACTGGGGCGGGGGGAAGGGATCATAGCAGTCCTCATCCGGCAAGATGGGAGCGAAGCACGCAACAGGGCCCTTGGCCAGACGTCCCGAGGAGCGGCGAAAGACGTCGAAGGCCGCCAGAGAAAGGAGGGTGAAAAGAGTGATCCAAAGGCCGGGCAACAGGCCCTGGGAGCGGAAATGAAAATGCAGCTCGTGATCTCCAGGTTCCAGGACAATTCCCGAGAGAAAGCCGTTCATCCGCTGAATCTCCAGGGGCTTGCCACGATCGGTGACCCGCCAGCCTTTATTGTAGGGGATGTTCAGCACCAAGGCGCCCCGCGTGTCGTTTTTGATGCGCCCCGTGATGTGGTTGCCCTGGAGGTTGAGGTCCTCGAGATTGAAGCGGTTTCGTGCCGCCATGAGCTCGGGGAAGGAGCGAAGGTCCACTCGGTGTAGGTATAAATCGCGCAGCTCATAGGTTTTTTCTTGAGCATTCCAGCGGATTTTGGAATCCGCTCCATTGACCGCAAAGGTCCAATCGTTGGTGTAATAAATGTAGGGGTTGTGCTCATAGGACTTAAAGGTGGATTTGCCGTTGACGGTTTGGCTAAACTCCATCCGATCTTCTGGTCGCAGATAGGCGTGCAGATAAATCTGAGATCGTTCATAGGGCTTGGGGATGGTGAAATCCACCGTCCCCTCGCTCAAAAACTCGATGCGCTTGCCGTCAAAGAAGACGCGCTCAAAGCTCATGACGTCCTTGGACAGGGGAAGCGCCTCGGAGCGTTTCGCAGCGCCCTTGGGCAGATTGTTGTTTTTTTCAGTGACGGCATAGTGCAAAAGATTTAAATCCATATCCGGTTGAATCATGCGGTAGAGCGACGCCACCGGCAGTTCGGCATCATACCAAAGATCCAGCCCAGAGAAATAGGGGTTTTCATAGAGGGAATAAACACTGTTTTGGTAAATCTTTTTGAAATACGGGAGCGGCTGGTAGCTCTCGTTGTCCACCACGAGATAGCGAACGCCAAAGAGCCCTTGCAAGAGCAGCCGATCGTCGAGGTTTTTGAATGAGGAGAGGTAGACGATGTCGTGGCGGATATTTAGAATTCGCTTGATCCAGTCGTGCTGGGTCCCATCCGTCATGGAGGCAAAGGTGGACATACCATAGTAGCCAAAAAGGGTGGGGGCATTTTCAAAATTGTTGCTGCGAAATGCAGTGCGGTAAAATTCATTAGGTCCGGGCACGGTTCGGCTGAATACATCCCACATCTCGGGGGTTTTCATGCGCTCTTGCGCCATCTGAGTGGTGTTCATATTGAGGGTTTGATCCTTGGCGTAGGCAAAACCGTTGGCGATCATGATGCCGGCCACCAGGGCAACCACTACGCCGTCTAGGGCCTTTTTGACCCGGCGCGAGGCGACTCGTCGCTGGCGCAGGGAAAGGAGCAAAAAGGCCAAAAGGTTGAAGACGAATACTGCAGTGTAAAGGCCTTTGCTCGGGAGGCTTTGGAAGGCATCAAAGCGTAAGATCAAAAGAATCAACGAGCCAGCTAAAAGAATGAGGACGAAGGCGGGGTGGAGGTAATTGCGTTTTTTTCCTTCGTCCAAAAGGTCCGCGAGAGCGTAGGCAAAGACGAACACCAAGAGGTAGAACCAGCGTTCTGAATGGTAATTCATGCCGTTGAGGAAATAGCCTGTGAAGGGGAAAAGGTATAAGACAAAAGAGACCAGCATCAGGACCATTTTGCGCCGTGTCAGCGACTGGGTGCGCCGATAGTTTAGGAAAAACGCCAGCAAAATCAGAATGGGTACGCCCAAGCTTGAGTTGTTGAAAAAGAGATTGATGGGCAGATTTTTGTAAAAATCCGCCACAAAAAACCGGGTGACCGGGTTCACCGTATCGAACCGATCAATGCGAAGGAACGCCAAGACTTGGGGCAAAAAAGCCACCATGGAGACGCCCAGCGCTGCGACGCCTTGCCAGGCAACGGATCCAACTTCTTGAGCGTAGGCGATAAGATGGGCGCGCCTTCCCGAAGCTTTGGGTCGGGATACGGTCATGATCAAGACAAAGAGGATGAAAAAAAGAAAGGTCTGGTAGGCAAAATAATAATTGTTGACGCAGCAAAGGGCGGCCGAGATCACAAGGGGCCAAAAGTTGCGTTTTTTCTGCCAAATGCGCAGGCCCAGCACCATGAGCGGCACCCATAGAAAGGCATCGGTGAAAAAATCAAAATAGTTGGCATTCCAAAGATAATGAATGCAGCCGCCATAGACGAAGGCGGCGGCAAGAGACGATCCCTTGCTGCGCTTTTCGTAGCGCAAAAGGCCGTACATGGCGGCCATGATGAGGACTTGCTTATATATGGAAATAAAGAGCTTTAAGTTTAGAGAATTTTCCAACGTGTACCAACCCTCGGGGAGGATCTTAAAGATCGGCAACAGGCTCCATAAGATAGGGGAGGTGGTGTAGTAATAGGAAAATTCGGAGAAAATATCCCCGCCCATGCCATAGGTCCAAGACCATAGATGCCCTTTGAGCAGCACCTCTTTGATGAGGTAGGGCAAAAAGTAGATCATCTGCATGGTGGAGTCGGTGTGGTCGTCGCCGTAGAGAAATCCGGAGCGGAAGATGTAGCCGTGAAGGATCACCGCAAAGACAATCAGAGCAAGAAGGATCCAAAGATCCGAGGCGCAAAGCCAGGGGGTTTTCTGCGCCGCGCGCGCTTCTTGTTGGTGGCGAAGGCTCAGGCTTTTCGCCCGCTTTTGTCGCAGCCGCTGCCGATACAGGGCGCGACCCGAGGGGGCTTCATTTTTCGGTCCCGCCGCCTCGGGGTTGTTCGGGTCCTTGGGGGTATCGTCCTTGGTCAAGACCAGACGCGTGACGGCGTAGGTGATGGGAATGGCGATGAGGGAGGCAAAGAGCCCGGAGATCCCTTTGGGCACGTGAAGTTTTTCCACCAACAGCCATAAGCCCCCTTGGGAGATGATGAAGTTCGGTAAGGTGGTGACGGGGAACTGTAGGAACTTCTTCCAGGTCAGGCGGGTTTTAAACGTGAAATAGGTATTGAGAAAAAAGCTCCCCACCATGGATAACAGGAATCCCAGGGTGAAGGCCAGGGCATAGGGGAGGGTCCACGCTAAAAAGAGCGTGTACCAGAGCCAAAAATGCAGGGTATTCACGCCGCCGATGAAGACAAAGCGTAGGGCGCAGGACTGCAGCCAGGGGTGATTGCGCAACCCTTCGGGCAAGCGTTCATAAAGGGACTTTAAAGGATTCAAGAGGCGTTGTCATCCTTTCCGCAGGGCATGCGCAGGTGGGGCAGGTTGGTTTCAGAGACCAAAAAGTGAGGGCGGCCCTTCACTTCATAGTAGATCTTGCCGATGTACTCTCCCAAAATGCCGACGGAAATCAGCTGGATGCCCCCCACCAAGAGGACCGCCGAGATCATGGTGAAATACCCCGGGGCTTCAATGCCCACGACGAGGACGCGGACCAGCGAGTAGATAATGTAGATCAGGCCCAGGAGCATGGTGAAAAGACCCGTGTAGAAGCTGATGCGCAGGGGCTTGTCGTTGAAGCTCATGATGCCGTCCACGGCGTATTTTAATAGGGCGCGGAAGGACCACTTGGTGGTGCCCTCTTCGCGGGCGACGTTCTCATAGGGTATGGTGATGCCGTCAAAGCCGATCCAGGCGAAGAGTCCTTTGGAAAAGCGGGTGGACTCCTTCATAGCGAGGAGGCTGTCCACTGCCTTTCGAGAGAGCAGGCGAAAATCCCCGACGCCATCCTCCAGGTGCACATCCATCAGGTTGTTGACGAGGCGGTAGTAGAGGCGGGAGAAGAAGGTCCGGCCCTTGGCGTCCCCCGTGCGGGTACGCTTGGCCATAACCTGATCGTAGCCTTTTTGCGCCGCGTCCATCATTTTCGGCAACAGATCCGCGGGGTGTTGCAAATCGGAATCCATGATCACGGCGTAATCGCCACGGCAGTAAGTGAGTCCAGCCAGCATGGCGGACTCTTTGCCGAAGTTTCGGGAAAAGCTGATGTATTTGATGCGCAGATCCGTTTTGGCCATGCGCCGGATCTGCGCAAGGGTGCGATCGTGGCTCCCGTCGTTGATAAATATCAGTTCAAAATCATAGCCGTGAGCCCTTCCATGAGGCTCCAAGGCATCGCGTACGCGCGTCCAGAGCTTTTCAATGGAGGCCTCTTCATTATAGGCGGGGGTAATGATCGATAGCAGCATGATGGCTCCTTTAAACGGGGACCAAGGGCCCCAAGGGGTTGGAGAGAGGGGCTCGAAATGGAACCAGTTGAGCCCACAGTTTATTCCCGTTCATTTTACCCCATCCGTAGCGCGCATTCAATTTCAAAGCGGTGACAGCAGCGCTTGGAACCCCCGGGGAAACGAAAAAGAGGGCCCCAAACCGCTGACGGCTGGGGGCCCTCTTTAAGGAGTCCAAGGAACTTCTTTTAGAAAGGTTCGTTGTCTTGGGGATAACGGGCGGCGCGGCGCCGGTTGTCTTTTCGCTTGTTGTGGATTCGTTCTTGAACGGCGCGTCGGGTGCGGATGATGCGCACGAGGATCAAGATGAGGAGGATCAAGACCAAGAAGGCACCCACCGTCAGGGCCAGATAAGGCACTGCATTGGGGATGATCACCGAATCCTTGGTGTTGGTGGCCGAGAGGGCTTTGCTGGTAAGGGTTTTGCCTCCGGCGCTCAGAGAAACCTGGGCCACGGGATCGCCCTCACGTAAGGAAAAAACGTTGAGCCCTTTCAACGGCTTCACCTTCGGGGTGAGCTCTTTGCCGGTGTTGTTGAGGGTGTTGTTGTAAAACAACAGGTCGTCCTGCAACGTGGCTTTTAAATGCATCCGTCGTTTGGGGCCGAAGAAGCGGAACAAGGAATAGTCCACGGAAATGCCTTCCACGGGGCTGTCCTTGGACAAAAAGGGCACTTTCTTCATGGCGTAGGCTTCATCGGCCAGGGCGGCCATGTCCGTGAATACTGCCGTGCTTTCAAGGGAGCTTCCATCGTGGAGGAGGATTTGCAGAATTTCTCGTTTGTCTCGCACAAAGATTCCGGCAAGGCAGCGTCCGGCTTCTTCCGTGAATCCAGTCTTGCCACCGATGTTTCCGCCTTGGCCCAAGAGACGGTTGGTGCTTTTGATCTCGCCGATGGGCTGGTGTTTGGTGCGGATCTGGGTCGTCTGCGTCGCCAGAGTTTCCCGCACCCAAGGATTGGCATAAGCAGCCTTTAATAGGATGGCCAGATCCCGGGCCGTGGTGTAGTGCTGATCCGAATGGAGCCCTACGGGGTTTGTGAAGTGGGTGTTATTCATGCCGAGCCCTTGAGCCCGATCATTCATCAGCGCCACAAAGTTTTCCACGGTTCCGCCAACACCCTCAGCGGCCACGATGCACATGTCGTTGGCCGAAGGCATGAGGATGGCCTTCATGCAGGCATCTGCGGTGATCTCATCTCCCTCATAGAGGATGAAGAGGTTCGTATTGATGGAGAAGGCTGGGGCGTCCAAAGCGTTCTTTGTGATGGTCAGCTCCGTATCTTCTTGGGCGTGCTCCGCCAACAAAAGCGCCGTCATGATCTTTGTCAGGGAGGCGGGATACATTTTCTCGTCCATGTTTTTCTCCAAAATCACTTCGTCTGCGCGAAGATCGTAGGAGATGGCCGCTTTGGCTTTAATGCGTGGTTCGACAGGAATCAGCTTAGTGGGTTGAGCCAGGGCTTGGGGGGCGCTGAAAAACAGCAAAAGCATCAAGAGAAGAACGGATAACAAACGTTTCATGGGGACTCCTTTTCGGCGGATGGCTAGAGGTGAATTCGGCGAAAAATGGGGCCGGAGGTCGTCTTTTTGAGAACACGCGCCGAGGCCAAATGCCGTATAATAAAACATATATTCTTCATCATCCTATCACAGGTGAAAATGAGAGACAATGAAGCGCGCCCTTTTTTGCCCGGATCAATAAAAGAAGCAAGAAAGGAACGATTAAAGGAGGGAGCCAAAGGGTGATTCAATTAGAAGCCTTTCGAGGCCGCAAGGGACGTCCCTTGGGGGCCTACCGAGAGAGCGCGGTCCTGGTACTTTTGCAAAAAAGACCCGAGGGCGCGGTGTTGCTCTTGGAAAAACGCGCCCGACAATTAAGAGCGCAGCCTGGAGACATCAGTTTTCCCGGGGGAAGCCTCGAGCCGGGGGAAACTCCGCAAGAGGCGGCGCTGCGCGAAACTAAGGAAGAACTGGGGCTGGATCCTCAAGGAGTGGATGTTGTCGGGGCTTTGGACTATTACATTGCGCCCAACGGCCTCATCATCCATCCCTTTGTGGCCGCTACCGCCGTCCAGGAGCTTTGCCCCAATCCAGAAGAGGTGGAGCGGGTGCTCACCATTCCCTTGACGGATCTTTTGAGCCAGGAGCCGGAGGTCTTCCCCCTGGCCTTTGCGCCAGAGCCCGGGGAGGATTTTCCCTTTGATCGCATCCAGGGAGGACGAGGCTATCCCTTTCGCCGGCCCGTCATCGACCAATATTTTTATCGAGCCGGGGATGAGTTCATTTGGGGCATTACGGCGAGGATTCTCTTGCAGTTTTTAAATCTTATAAAAGAAGCCAATCCTTCTTGGGATTTGCCAAAGTGAAGAGTCGATGCTTTTCGTTGCCCGAGGATTGGGAGTTGTGGAATTTTTATTTTTAAAAACCTGCGTTTTTTTGGAAAAAGTGCTTGCAACCCGAGGAGGGGGGAGAGTATACTGAAGAAAGTTAGGGAAACCTAAAAAGTTTAAGGAGGGATGCCAAGATTATGAATCGATCCTCTAATCAGGAAGATTATTTAAAGGCCATCTTTGAAGCCGGGGGCGACGAGGGCCCCGTTTCCAATAAGGAAATTGCCCGTCGCCTCTCGGTATCACCCCCGTCGGTTACGGAGATGCTGACCAAGCTCAAGACCGATGGTCTCATTGATTCCGCCCCTTATAAAGGGTCCATGCTCACGGAGCGGGGCTTGGCCGTCTGCTCGCAGGTGCTCTCCAGCCATAAAATGTGGGAGGTCTTTCTGCGGCGGCATTTGGGTTACTCTTGGCAGGAATCCCATGCAGATGCCCACCTTTTAGAGCACATCGCTCCTTCAAGGATGGTGGAGCGCTTGGCGTCTTATCTGAACTTTCCCTCCGAGTGCCTAGATCATGAACTCAAGGAAATGGGGGCTTGTCCCATCCCATTATCTGCCGCTGCCCCAGGAGCCACGGTGAACATTCTTTGGACCAAAGAAGACGAGAATCTTCTGGCCGCTTTGGATGAACTGGGGCTGCCCGCCAATGTCCCCTTGAAGGTGCTTGCCGCATCCCCTTCCGAAGAAGGGGTGAAGGTTCAAGCGAACACCCAAACCTTTACGTTATCGAAAACCATGGCCGCTGAAATTTATGTAGCAAATGCGGACCGGGGAGGAGAAGAATGATGAATCAACAAAATCAACACGCTGGAAACGGCCGCAGAACCAGCGGCAAAGCAGTGCGCTCCCTCTTTTTATTCTTGATGGCCACTCTTGTGGTCGCGCCGGTTTTGGCGGGCTGCGCCCCCAAGGGCGGTGGGAATGCAAACGGCGAGGGCAAACTGAAAATTGTAGCCACCACGACGATGCTTGCGGATTTGGCTTTGCAGATCGGGAAGGATCAAGTCCAAGTGGAATCCCTCATGGGCACGGGCGTGGATCCGCATCTTTACACCGCCAGCGCCGGCGATGTGAAAAAGCTCAAGGACGCTCAGGTTGTGGTCATCAACGGACTGCACCTGGAGGGTAAAATGGGCGACGTGTTTGCCTCCATTGCCAGTAAAGGCGATGGCATCATCCGCATTGAGGATGGCATTCCCAAGGATCGGCTTTTGGCCGATGAGGATGACGCCTCCCATCCGGATCCACACATCTGGTTTGATGTGAAAATTTGGCAAGATGCCGCCAAGCATTTGGCCAAGGGTCTTGCCAAGGTGGATGAAAAGAACAAAGCCGCCTATGAGGCCAATCTTGCCGCCTATCTTAAGGAACTGGATTCTTTGGATCAGTACGTCAAGGATCAAGTGGCCCAGGTTCCCCAAGGGCAGCGGGTTCTTGTAACGGCTCACGATGCCTTCCGCCACTTTGCTCGAGCTTACGGCTTTAAGGTACTGGGTCTTCAGGGCATCAGCACGGACGCTGAGGCCGGCACCAAGGATGTGGCCAATCTCGCCGACTTCATTGCCAAGAACAAGATCAAGGCGATCTTTGTGGAAAGTTCCGTTCCCAAAAAGAACGTCGAGGCCCTACAAGCGGCCGTCAAGGCCCGGGGGTTCAGCACGGAAATCGGTGGAGAGCTTTATTCCGATTCCTTGGGAGACGCCAAAAGCGGACATGAAACGTATGCAGCCACCATTAAGGCCAACATCGATACCATCACCAAGGCGCTGAAATAAGCGTCGGGCCATTCGAGCGGACTGGGAGGCGGCGGTCTCACGATGTAGCGCGGAACCTCTAAAAGGGATCCAATCGGTGACTCCTTTGACCCTTGGAGGGCTTCTCTTGCATTGACCGGAGCCTCTTTTTCCATATTTATCCCACAGGACGAGCCCTAATGCTTATAATGGAAGCAGAGCGGGCTTCGCCCCAAGGCGTCCCGAATTTGGGGGTCAGGCCACTCACGACGAGGGCTCTTAGACTCCCCGGCGGGCGCCTTTTGTCTTGGTGCCCCATCCGCCTCTAGCGAAAGGAACGTGATAGCATGCAAATCGCCCACAGCAAGGCGGCAGATCAAGATCAATCTGCCATTCTTATTCATGACCTCACCGTAGCTTATGACACGAAGCCCGTCCTTTGGGATGTGGATCTGGACATTCCCAAAGGGGAGCTTGTGGCCATTGCCGGACCCAATGGAGCGGGAAAATCCACGCTCCTAAAGGCCATGCTGGGCCTTTTGACGCCCTTATCCGGGGACGTCCACATTCAGGCCAGCCGCAACCGTCTGGGTCGATACAACATTGCTTATGTGCCGCAGTCGGCCAGCGTGGACTGGGACTTTCCCGCAACGGTGCTGGATGTGGTTTTGATGGGCAGTTACGGCCGCTTAGGTTGGCTGCGCCGCCCCGGCGCCAAGGATCGGGAGATGGCCTTGGCCAAACTGGAAGAGGTGGGCATGGCCGAATTTGCCAAACGGCAGATCAGTCGCCTCTCCGGCGGACAGCAACAGCGGGTCTTTTTGGCGCGAGCCCTCATGCAAGATGGGGATATTTATGTGATGGATGAGCCCTTTAAGGGGGTGGATGCCCGCACAGAGGCTACCATCGTGCGTCTCTTGCGGAATTTGAAGGATCAGGGAAAAACCGTGATCGTCGTTCACCACGACCTGCGTACCCTGCCAGACTACTTCAACTGGCTGATTTTGATTAACTTCCGGGTCATTGCTCAAGGCCCCATGACCGAGACGTTCAAAGAAGAAAATATCGAGCGTACGTATCGCTTCTTGATGTCGGATCCCGTGAAGGAGGAGGAAAAGGAGGCGTCATCCCTTGAATGAACTGCGCATCGTCCTATCGGATTATACGTTTCAGACGGTGGCCGTGGGCGCCGCCCTCTTGGGAATTTTAAATGGGGTCTTGGGCACCTTTTTGGTGTTGCGTCGGCAAAGCCTTTTGGGGGATGGCGTCTCCCACGCCGCTTTGCCCGGGGTGGTGGCGGCCTTTTTGCTCACGGGATCGCGACAGACGGAGGTGCTTTTACTGGGCGCCCTGCTCAGCGGCCTTTTGGCCACCTACAGCATCTATGGCGTGCACCGCAACAGCCGCATCCGTTTTGACAGCGCCCTAGCCCTTGTAATGAGCGTCTTTTTCGGGCTCGGTATGGTGCTCTTAACGTACGCTCAAAAACGGCCCGACGCCACGCAGGCCGGGATCAAGCGGTTCATCTACGGCCAAGCCTCCACCCTCATCGCCCGGGATATTAAACTCCTTAGCGTGGCGGCGGGGATCCTAATTCTCTGGGTGATCCTTTTTTGGAAGGAATTCAAAGTTCTCTCCTTTGATGAACCCTTTGCACAAACCTTGGGCTTTCCCACGGGCCGACTGGGCATCCTATTGTCGCTGGCTACCGTGGTGGCCATTATTTTGGGGCTGCAAACTGTTGGGGTGGTGCTGATGAGCGCCATGCTCATCACTCCGGCGGTGGCCGCGCGCCAGTGGTCGGATCACCTGGCGGTGGTGGCGGGGCTCTCCGCCCTTTTCGGCGCGGTCAGCGGCGTTGGCGGAACCTTAATCAGCTCTTTGGTGCCGGGGATGCCCACAGGTCCGGTCATCGTTTTATGTGTTTCCATATTGGCGCTCTTTAGCTTGCTTTTTGCCCCGCGCCGAGGCATTTTGGCCCGAGCGATCCACCGCCGCAAAGGACAGCGGCAGTTGATGGACGCGAAGGAGGGACGCTCATGAGTGCAGAATTTGAAATCATCCTCATCGCGGTGCTCACCGCCATCGCCTGTGCCCTCCCGGGCGTCTTCCTCGTCCTTCGGGGCTTGGCCATGATGACCGACGCCATCACCCACACCATGCTTTTGGGCATTGTGTTGGCCTTTTTCATGACCAACGATCTGTCTTCGCCTTGGCTGATCCTTGGGGCCGCTCTCATTGCGGTGGTCACGGTTTGGCTGACGGAAACCCTGACGCGAACGCGCTTGGTGGCGGAGGATTCCGCCATCGGGGTGGTGTTCCCGTTGCTCTTTTCCATTGCCATCATCCTCATCAGCCAGGGCTCGGGGCATGTGCATTTGGACACGGATTCTGTGTTGCTGGGTGAATTGGCTTTTGCTCCCTTTGATCGCATGGTGGTGGCAGGCCATGATCTAGGGGCGCGGGGGATTTATCTTGCCCTGACTTTGGTGGCCTTGCACCTTTTGTTCATTCCATTGTTCTTTAAAGAGCTGAAAATCAGCACCTTTGATCCCATGTTGGGCGCTGTGATGGGCTTTGTACCCGCGCTGATCCATTATGGCCTCATGACCTTAGTGTCCGTCACCGCCGTGGGGGCTTTTCAAGCCGTGGGAGCGATTCTCGTCGTCGCGTTCATGATCGGGCCGCCACTGTCGGCGTATCTTTTGACCCATGATCTAAAGCGCATGCTGGGACTGTCGGCCCTTTACGCGGCAGCAGCTGGAGTGTTGGGCTTTTTCTTGGCCACGGCGCTGGATGTGTCCATCGCCGGCTCTATGGCCATGGTCACGGGCGTGTTCTTTGCCTTGACCTTCCTCTTGGCGCCGGAGCGGGGCTATGTAGCCTCAAGGGTTCGCCGCCGCCGCCAAAAGGAGGCTTATGCTCAGGCCACGCTGCTGCTGCACCTGGTGCATCATCAGGATACGGACCGCGCCGCCGAGGAAAACGGCCGCGCCACCTTGGGCCTGCATCTTCATTGGAGCGACCAAAAAGTGGCGCGCCAGCTGAGCAGTCTTTTGGCCTCAGGGGATGCGCGCCTTGAGGGAGAACAGGTGGTGGCAACGCCTCAGGGACGAGTTCGGGCCGAAGCCTTGGCCGCTTCGTTATTGGCCTTGGGGTAAGCCTTCGGGGATCGAAAAGACCGCATCAAATGCAATGGGCAAGGGCGACTCTCTTGAAAAGGATGCTATGGAGGGGATCGCGCCTTGCCCGTAGTGTTTTTTTGCCTTGTTCTGGAAAAGGGGGACCGGGGAAGGGTTTTTTGAAAAGGGGAGGGTCCCGCCTTTACGCGGCTGCTTCCCTTTCCTATAATAGGAATGAGATAAATTAAAGGAAGGTACCTACATGGATCTGATCTACATCATCAAGGGCATCATCATGGCCATCGTGGAGGGCATTACGGAGTTTTTGCCCGTTTCCTCCAGCGGCCATCTCATCATCGCGGGAGACCTCATGCGCTTTGGCGAAGGGAACTTTGAAAAAATGTTTGAGGTCGTCATCCAGCTGGGGGCGATTTTGGCCATTGTGGTTCTCTATTGGGATAAGCTTTGGGGCTTAGTCAAAAGTCTCTTCCGCAAGGAAGCGCGGGGAACGAAGTTTGCCGTCGCCTTGCTTTTAGGAATTCTCCCTGCCTTTGTCCTGGGCTTTACCTTGGAGAAATACATCGACCGTTACCTTTGGAGCACCCCCACGGTCATTGCCGCCCTCATTGTCGGGGCACTGCTGATGATTGCGTTTGAAAGACGCTATCGCGGGCATCACACGGTCAGCCAGGTGGAAGACATTACCCCCAAGCAGGCGCTGCGCGTCGGGCTCTTTCAGTGTTTGGCGCTTTGGCCCGGCATGAGCCGCAGCGCATCCACCATCATGGGCGGCTGGAATCAGGGACTCTCCCCCTCTTTGGCGGCGGAATTCTCCTTCTTTTTAGCCATTCCCATCATGGTGGGCGCCTCAGCGTTGAAACTCATCAAGTTTGCCGTGAAGGACGGATTCGCCACCATCACGACGACGCAGTCGGTGACCTTTGGCTTGGGGTTTCTCGTCAGTTTTCTCGTTGCGTTGCTTTGCGTCAAGGCCTTTATGAACTACATTAAAAAGAAGCCCATGAAGGTGTTTGCCTACTATCGTTTCGTGGTTGCCGGCGCACTCATTATGTTACAGCTGGTCCGTATGGGCCGATAAGATCGAATCCCAGAGAAGGGTCGGTAAGGAGGGACAATCGTTGAAAGACATCAAGAAATATCTGGATGAAGAACGGGAAGGACGCTATGCGTTTTATTTTGAAGACTTGGATGGGGATTATACCTATGGATACCATCAAGACGCCCCGAAAACCAGCGCGGGCTGCATGAAGCTCATTGTCGCAGTGGTTTTTCTCAAAAAAGTCGAGGAGGGGGCGTTCTCCATGGATGAGCTCGTGCCCATCAAGGATGAGGACAAGCAGCCGGGCAACGGCATTTTGCGAGAATTCATCGAGCGCACCTACACCATTCGGGAACTGCTCACATCCATGCTCATCGTAGGCGACAATACGTCCACCTATAAGCTGATGAGCCTCATGGGCCCGAAGAATCTCAACGCCATGTTCCAAGAAATGGGGTTGACGCACACGGTGCTCACCGATACTCCGGGGCACAGCGATAATAAGACCACCGCCAAGGACCTGGCCCAGGTCATCAAGGTTCTCTACCAAAAAAGTTACTTGAACGAAAAGCACTCCGATTTTATTTTGGATCTTTTGCGTCAACGGGTAAAATCCAAAGTGGCGTTTTATCTACCCAATCGGGTGCGAGATCAGTTTGCCTCGAAGACGGGGGATAGCTTTGGCATTGAGAATGAAGTGGCGCTGATCAACACCAGCCAAGGGAATTTCGTTTTTTCCATCATGGCCGATGAGTTGCCCAATTCCGTCTACGGCATGATCTCTTTGGCTAAGGCCGGCATGATGATTTGGAACAACATTCACGAAAATTGGGATCAGCTGAAGGAAGGCCAGGAAGCCTAGAAATACGCCGATTCAAACGATACAGAATATTTACAAAAAGATTCCATTTGTGCAAAAACCTCAGTATAATCTCCATAAAGGCACTGCAGCTGAACTGGCATCGGTGCTGTTTATGGGAACGAGTCGAGGTGGTTTCATGAATATCGTTCGAATTCTCCTCATGATTTGCGTGGTTTTATTTGGCGCCATCAATATTTTGTGGACCTTGGGCCGCCTGCGCATGGCATTCCTGCGCGGCAATCTTTGGAAGCAGTCGCTGTCCGTGGTTTTGCTGACGCTGCTCATTGCCTCCTTAGTGGGAGCGGCGGTGCTTTTTATCCTGTTGTCGGTGGAGAAGGCCGTGTGGGCTTTGTCCTTTATTTTGCTGGCTCAGTTGGCCGTACTTGTAGTCCTCATGGGCTTTTTCCAGCCCCTGAATCCAAGACGCTGATTTCGCCGGTTGCACTAAAATCCTTCGTCTTTCGAGGTCAGACCCTCAAAGGACGAAGGATTTTTTTGCCAATGAGGGGTCATAGCGGTCCAAATGCTGACGCCGTGAGGGGGCTAGCCTTGGATCCCCATGGAAAATAAGTTGAAAAGGGCCATGGGCTGGGGTAAGATGGGGATTGTATGGAAAGCCGTACAATAATCAAATAACTTGTCGGAGGTGTATTATGCAAATAAGTAACAAGTTGAATCAAAGTGGAAGGGGCCAAAGCCTCTTCGTCGACCCGTTTGTCCTTGGGACAAACCTCTTTTTTTCCGGCCCGAAGGGGTCCCTTTCCTGCTCAGGACGGAAGGTTTTGGAGAGTTTTAGCCGATGAAAACTCAAAAAACCACCAATCCAGTTCGTGAGATTACATTCATGGGCATCATGATTGCCCTAAATGTCATCGCTGTTCGCTTCCTGAGCATTGAAACGCCCTTTATGCGGGTCGGATTTGGCTTTATTGCCTTCTTTATTTCAGGGATGTACCTTGGCCCGCTGCGCTCAGGCATCGTCGCCGCATTGGCCGACCTTGTGGGCATGGCGCTCTTTGCCAAGGCGCAGTATTTTCCTGGATTCACCTTGTCGAGTTTTATCGCGGGCACCATCGCCGGCGCTATGCTGGAAGGGAAGAAATCCAAGGACTTGCGGTGGGTGATCGGCTATGGAATTCTCTCCACGCTGATTGCCGATACGATTCTTGTAACGATTTGGCTTGTCATGATCAACCATCAAGGGGATCTGGCCTTTTTCATTCCAAGACTGTTGCCGCGTCTGCCCTACCAAGGGGTTATCACGGTCTTGAAAATCATCTTGATTCCAATATTCTATCGAACCGTCTTTGTTCGCCTGAGGGTTCCTGGCGTGGAACGACCAGGCATCCGAGAGGCGGCTTAACGGTCCATTCCCCCGAAGCTTCCACGGCAAAGCTTTGGGGGAACTGCCTTGAAACAACAGCGTGCCCGAGGGTCAAAAGGAGGAGACCATGACCATTGAAAACACCGTGACCACCCCGGACTTTGTGGAACTACAAAAGATCTTGCTCGAGGAGTATGCCCCGGACAAAACCATGAATTTTCTATTGAAATACGTGGTGAACGCGCTATACGCCATGGTGGTTTTTCTCGGATTCTATTTTATTTTGGATCGCATGGCCCAGGTGAAAAATCTCTGGATTCCTGGGGCAACTGCTGTGGTTTCGTTCCTCATCCTGATTCGCTTCCATAAGCGGATCTATAAAAACCGCCTCAATAAAGCCATTGAACGGTATTATGGCAAAACGGCCTTGACCATCCATCGAACCTTGACGTTGGACGAAGATGGCGTGAGAAGTCAAGAGCACGACGAGGCAGGAGCGTTGGTGGGTGAGGGAAAATATTTGCTTTGGTCTGATTTTGAGGGCGCCACTCGAAGTCATGACAACTTCTTTTTGAAAATCAAAAACCAGCAGGAAGGCTTCATTTTGAAAGCGGAAGGGTTGGACGCACAAGACCAACAGACTGTGGAGACGTACATCCGGCGCATCGGCGCACCGATTGCAGAGCGCTCCTAAGGAAACGACATTAATGGTATCGCAGGGGAGTTCCTTCGATGCCCTTTCTTTTTTTTGCCACAAGAGTTGCACCCTTCATCCCCTTTCGGGTTTATTTTTTTGGTTCTGGGTCATTTCTTTAAAAAAAGCAGGGAAAAATCGAACAAGAGTTTCCAAAATGCAAGACTCCAATTAGGAGATCGCCCTGGCTTGCGTTATAATAAGAAAGTGTGAAAAGGCACTTGGCCTTGGAAGGAGACGAAAAAGACCATGTCTGAAAAAGAAGCGGCGCTCTTGTCGCAAAGCTATACGGTGACGGATCTCACCAGTTTGGAAAAACTCGAGCCGGTGCGCATTCGGCCGGGAATGTATATAGGAAACACGGGCTCCCGGGGCTTACATCACTGCCTTTGGGAGATTTTGGACAACGCCATTGATGAGATCACCAACGGCTTTGGCGATACGGCGTGGGTGACCCTTTGCAAGGATCAGTCCATCATTGTCAGGGACAATGGGCGGGGGGTCCCCACGGGCATTCACCCCAAACGAAAGATTTCCGGAGTGGAAATGGTGTATACCGAGCTGCACACGGGCGGAAAATTCAACAATAAAAACTATAAGACCTCCGGAGGCCTGCATGGGGTGGGCGGATCTGTGGTCAATGCCTTGTCCGCTTGGTTCGAGGTGGACGTGTATCAAGGGGGGAAAATTCACCGCATGCGTTTTGAATATGCCCAGGACCCCAAGCTGGGTCGGAAGATGCCGGGCACTCCGGTCACGAAGCTTGAGGTGGTGGGCAACACCAAGCAAACGGGCACTCAGGTGCATTTTTTACCCGATCCCTTGGTGTTTGGCGATCATGTGCTGAAGTTTGAGCCCATCGATGAGCGCATGAAAGAGTTGTCCTTCCAAAATAAAGGAATCACTTTGATCTTGCGAGATGAACGGGGCGAGGAGGTATTGGAGAAAACCTACCACTCAGAAAATGGCCTTTTGGATTTCATCGCCTACCTTAACGAAAGCAAGGTGCCGTTGCATCAAACGCCCATCCTCTTTGAGGGGGAGCGCACCATCAACGATCTACAGCTTCAAGGGGAGGTGTGCATCCAGTTCACAGATTCTTCGTTGGAAACCATCGCTTCCTACGTCAACAACATTCCCACCAGCGAAGCGGGCACGCACGAAACGGGATTTAAAACCGGCATGACCCGGGCCTTCAAGGAGATGGGCAAGCGCCTTTCTTTGCTCGGCGCCAAGGACGACTTTGAGGGGGATGATCTTCGGGAGGGGATGACGGCCATCGTGAAAGTTCGCCTGACCAATCCCGTCTTTGAAGGACAAACGAAAACGAAGCTGGGCAATCAGGAAGCCCAGACCCTCATGGCGGATTTAACCTACAGCAAGCTCTGCATGTGGATCGAAGATCATAAGGACACGGCCACCCTGATTATTGGCAATGCGGTGGAGGCGGCCAAGCGGCGCGAGAAGATCAAAAAGATCGCAGACCTAGAGCGAAAAAAAATCGGAAAAGGGGCCAACCCTTTGGCCGGAAAAATCATGGGCTGCAACGGCCGAGACAAAACATGCAACGAATTTATCGTGGTGGAGGGAGATTCCGCCGGCGGCACCGCCAAAAAGGCCAGAGACGCCTCCTTTCAAGCCATCATGCCCTCCAAGGGAAAAATCATGAATACGGAAAAACAAAAGCTGGAGAACGTCCTAGCTTCGGAAGAACTGAAGATTTTTAACGCCGCGCTGGGCACCGGGACTTTGGACAATTACCGCGAAGAGGATTTGAAGTACGACAAGGTCATCATCATGAGCGATGCCGATGTGGACGGCTATCACATCCGAACCCTTTGGATGACGTATGTCTATCGCTATATGCGCCCCTTGATCACCAATGGACACCTCTACCTCGCTCAACCGCCGCTTTTTAAGGTCTATAAGACGCAGCGGGTCAAGGGCAAGGAGCAAGAGATTTCGCAGTACTGCTTTACGCAAGAGGAGCTTGAAGGGGTAAAAAAGCAGATGGGGGATTCGTGTAAGATCCAGCGCTATAAAGGGCTGGGGGAAATGAACGAAGACCAGCTTTGGGACACCACCTTGAACCCGGCGACAAGAACCCTCTACAAGGTGACAATTCAGGACGCCGCCAAGGCTGAACGCATGGTGAGTTTGCTCATGGGCGATGTGGTGGAGCCACGAAAAAACTACATGTATGCCTATGCGGAATTTTAGGAGAAACCATGGCTAAAAAAGAACTGCTTAAAGACCAAAACATCATCGAACTGCCCCTGGAAGAGGCCATGCCCGACAATTACCTGCCCTATGCGGTGGAGGTGGCGAAGGATCGGGCTTTGCCCGATGTGCGGGATGGATTAAAGCCCGTCCATCGTCGCATCCTTTATGGAGCCTATCTTTTGAAGGCCTTCCCAGATCGGCCCACCATGAAATCCGCCCGCATTGTCGGCGACATCATGGGTAAATTTCATCCCCACGGAGATGCTTCGGTCTACGACGCCATGACGATCCTCGCCCAAGATTTTTCCACGCGGGTGCCTCTTATTGAAGGGCAGGGGAACTGGGGGTCCATGGATGGAGACCCGGCGGCGGCTATGCGCTACACCGAGGCGCGACTCTCCCAGGCGGCCATGGCGTTGCTGCGGGACATTGATAAGGAGACCGTGGCGTTCGTGCCCAACTATTCGGACAGCGAATGGGAGCCTACGGTCTTACCCGCCCGTTTTCCCAACCTGTTGGTGAACGGCTCCTTCGGCATCGCCGTCGGCTTGTCCACCAATATTCCTTCGCATAATTTGGCTGAAGTCATCGAGGCCACCTGCGCCCTCATCGATGATCCAAACCTCACTGTGCCCCAGCTGATGAAGCATATGCCGGGGCCCGATCTTCCCACCGGAGGTATTCTCATCGGTCGACAAGGGCTGCAAAAAGCCTATGAGACGGGAGAGGGCAAGGCGGTGCTGCGGGCGAAAACAGAAATTGAAAAGCTCGATAACGGTCGGCTCGGCATCGTCATCACGGAATTTCCCTACCGCAAAAACAAAGCTCGGATTCTTCAGACCATCTCCGAGATGACGGGGGATAAAAAGCATCAAAAAACGTTGGAAGCCATCACCGACATCCGCGACGAATCAGGTCGTGCCGGCATTCGAGGTGTGGTGGAGCTTCGGCGCAGCGCCACCATGGAGGATGCGGACCGTATTTTGAAGTATCTTTTGAAGAAGACGGATCTTCAAAGCAATCTGAATTTCAACATGGTGGCCATCGACCATGGAAAGCCGGTCACCCTTGGGCTTCGCGAGATGCTTTTGGCCTACATCACGCATCAGAGCGAGGTGCTGACGCGTAGGACCCAAAAAGAATTGGACCAGGCCCTGCGGCGGTTTCACCTCGTGGAAGGCTTTATGCGGGCCCTCGAGGTCATGGATGAGCTCATTGCCTTAATCCGCGCATCGAAGAACAAGACCGACGCCAGTGGCAACATCCAAGAACGCTTCGGGTTCACCCAAGAGCAAGCGGCGGCCATTTTGGAATTGATGCTTTATCGCCTGACGGGCCTTGAAATGGAGGCTTTCTTAAAGGAGCATCGAGAGCTCAAAGCGCGCATCAAAAGGCTTCAGGCCATTTTAAAGGATCCTCGAGTCCTTGATGCGCTGCTCAAAGAGGAGTTGGGTGCTGTGAAGCAAGAATTTCAAGAGCCGCGGCGCACCCAGCTCATTGCGGACGAGGAAGAAGCCACCATCCACGTGGAAGAGCTCTTGGTGGTGGAGGACGCCATGGTGACCCTTTCTCGGGAGGGCTTCATCAAGGCGCTGCCCCTGAAGAGCTATCACCGCTCCAGCGCCGATCCTGCCTTGGTGGACTATCGAGAGGGTGATTCCATGGCGGCGCAGTTCCTCACCAATACGGTGAATCAGATCCTGATCTTCACAAATTTTGGACAGCTCTACCAGTTTGAATCCCAAAAGATACCGGAGATGCGCTGGAAGGATAAGGGCGTCCGCTTTGATGAACTTTTGCGCACGCGCCTGTCGGATCAAGAGCGGGTGGTGGCGGCCTTTAGCCTGCCGCGCATGGGTGAAGCCATGGTCTTTAAGCTCATCACCGATCGAGGCGGCATCAAGCGGACCTTGGGCAGCGCCTATGAGTCCAAATACACCAAGCTTGTGGCTTTGAAGCTCGCCAAGGGGGAGGAGCTTTTTGCGGTCATCCTTGAAGAAGGGCTGCAGCTCATCGACCATCGATTGCCCAGTCTTATAAGCCCCCTAGAGGAACCCCTTTCGCCGCCGTCGATGATTTGCCGCGTCATCAGCGACGACATGGAGGAGGACTTTGGCGATATGGGAGGACGGGAGTATCAAAGCCTTCCCTCCTATGTGCGCATTGAGACCGAAAACGGCTTGCGCTTTACGGTGCCGGAAGGGGCGTGCGACGTGAAGGATAAAATGATCCTGCCTGAGCGCTTCGCCCTCATTCCGCCTAAAGACCGTATTAAAGAATTGCGCTATGAGTTTGATTACGAAGCCCAGAGCGTGGAGCTCGAGGTGAGCGCCCAAGGCAGCGTGCGCCCGTTGAAGGGACGAAGACGGACCAAAGGGAGCGTTCTTTTGGGGGATTCTCAATCCATGTTCCTTTTCATCACCTCGGATGGCATGGCGCATCGTTTGCCGGGCTATCTCTTTGAATCCTTGACGGATGCTCGTTTTTTGAGCGATTTCTTTGCCTTTGATGGGGCGGTGCAGCGCCTGGCTGGGGCCTTCTCTTTGGATCTTTTGACCCTGGAGGAGCCCCAAGTACTCTTGGGAACCAGCCGGGGACTGATCAAACGCATGGAGCGCTCGGAATTCCTCTTGGCTTCGGATGAATTCCCCGTGGTGAAGTTCCGGAGTTCCGGGGAGACCTTGGCCTTTGCCTTAAGCCTCGAGGATCCAAAAGAAAACCTCCTATTAATCTCACAGCGAGGAATGGCCATTCAATTTAGCGTCCAAGCCGTTCCGGTGCTGGGCCGCATGGCCGGCGGCGTCTTGGGGATTTCCTTAAAAGAAGAGGATGAATTGGCCTTTGCGGCGCTGGATTCCCGCTACAAAACCTTAGGGATTCAAACCAATCGCGGCGGCAAAGCGGAGATTGATTTGGCGGGCATTCGGACGCAAAATCGGGCGGGTAAGGGAACCTGTATTTTGAAGATGGTCTTGGACGAGCGCATCGATGAGGTGACGGGCAAGTAGGTTTAGAGAGCAGCCCCTTCGTTTTTTACGGGCCGTTTGATTCTTGTTTACAACTGCATGGTACCCTTAAGCAAAGCATATGTTTTTAAGGAGGTGGTCCATATGACCAAAGTCGCATGCTTTATGGCCAACGGCGTGGAAGAGGTGGAACTCATCAGTGTGGTGGATGTTTTGCGTCGGGCGCAAGTGAAGGTGGATTTGATTTCCGTAGAAGACCCCATGGTGCGTTCCGCGCACGGCGTCCTTTTGGGCTCCGACCGAACCTTGCAAACGGCGCAGCTGGAGTCCTACGATGCCCTTTATGTCCCGGGGGGCGCCCAAGGAGCCCAAACTCTGGCCCACACCCCGGAGGTGTTGGCGGCGTTACGCTCTTTTGATCAACAGGGAAAATGGATCGCCGCGATCTGCGCCGGTCCCACGGTGCTGGAGGCTGCGGGAATTCTCGCAGGGCATAAGGGAACCGCCTACCCAGGGTTTGCCCAAGGCTTAAGCCTCAAACAATATAAGGACGATTTGGTGGTGGTTTCAGGCCACATCATAACCTCCCGAGGACCAGCCAGCGCCCCGCTTCTGGGATTTGAACTGCTTCGCCAGATGGGTCTTGAAGCTCAAGCGGAAACGATCTGGGAGAACATGCTCATGGATGAACTGGACCAGCATTTTTGTCGATCCATCACCACCCCTTTGCCCAATCCCAACGAATAGGGGCGTACGCTACGTCAACCGCCGACTTCGTCAATCATCAAAAAGACAAACAACAACCCGTCCCGAGGCCTCTTTTTAGGAGGACTCGGGACGGGTTGTTCCAGGCAAAGCGAAGGGAAACGCCCCCCGTCGCTTTGCCTTTTTTAGGGTCGTCTGGGGGAGACGGGATGGTTCTTTGGAGCGAAAAGCCCGAGACTACTCCACCGTCACCGATTTTGCGAGGTTTCTGGGCTTATCCACGTCAAAGCCCTTAGCCAGGCTTACGTAGTAGGCCAAAAGCTGGCAGGGAACCACGGCCAAAACCGGAGTCAAAAGATCCAAGGTGTCTGGGACCACCAGAAGAGTTTCGGCCTCTGGGGAAACCACCGAGGCATGGGCTTGAGTAGTGATGGCAAAGATGCGGGCTCCTCGGGTATGCACCTCTTTGAGGTTGGAGATCATTTTCTCCAAGAGCGCTCCTTGGGTTAGGGGGCAAAGAACAATGGTGCCTTCCTCAATAAGGGCGATGGGGCCATGTTTTAATTCGCCACCGGGATAGCTTTCCGAATGAATGTAGGTGAGTTCTTTGAGCTTGAGGCTGGCTTCGGTGGCGGTGACGTTGTCCATGCCGCGGCCGAGGAAATACACGTCAGAAACCTTCGCTATGGGCTTGGCCATCTCCTCCACCAAAGGAGCGAGCTTCAGGGTTTCCTCCACCTGATCGGGCAGCGAAAGCAACGCCGCCTTATAGTCTTCGATTTCGTCCTCGGAAAGGGTGCCCAAGGTTTGAGCAAAATACAGCGCGAGGGTATACATGGCCACTAATTGGGTGAGGTATGCCTTGGTGGAGGCAACCCCAATCTCCGGGCCGGCCCAGGTATAAAAGACGTCCTGCGCTTCTCTTGCAATGGAGGAGCCGACGACGTTTGTGATGGCGAGAACTCGGGCGCCCTTTTGCTTTGCTTCGCGCAACACCGCCAGGGTATCGGCCGTTTCCCCGGACTGGCTGATGACCACCACCAGGCTGTTTTCATCCAAAATGGGGTCCTGATAGCGAAATTCGGAGGCCACCTCCGTTTCCACAGGAATGCGGGTCAATGCTTCCAAGGCCTTTTTTCCTGCAAGGCCAGCATGATAGGCGGTACCGCAGGCCACAATGGAAATGCGCTGAAGCTTTTGCAGGGCTTCCTTGGTGAAGGCAATGTCGCCCAGTTCGATGGCCGCACCCGGGACCATGCGTCCTGCCATGGTGTCCCGGAGGGCCTTGGGCTGTTCGTAAATTTCTTTTAAAGTGTAGTGGTCGTAGCCGCCTTTTTCTGCTTGTTCGGCCGACCAGGTGATTTTCTGGGTCGTCCAAGGCACCGAGGCTCCCTCAGCGTCAAAGACCTTTAGGCCGTCCGCCGTAATGTGGGCAAACTCCAAATCATTGAGGTAGAGCACTTGATCCGTGAAGCGTAGGATGGCGGGTACGTCGGAGGCGATAAAGGTCTCTCCCTCGCCTACGCCGATGATGAGTGGCGAATCCTTGCGAAGGGCCACCAATTCTTCTGGATGGCTGCTGCAGACGACCCCCAAGGCAAAGCTGCCCTTGAGCCGGCCGACGGCCGAGCGGACCGCCGTCAAAAAGTCCTGGCCGCTCGAAAGTTCCGCAGCGATGAGGTTGGGAATGACCTCGGTGTCCGTGTCGCTCTGAAAATGAACGCCCCCCGCCTTAAGTTCCGAGCGCAGCGCCGCATAGTTTTCAATGATCCCGTTATGCACCACTAGGACGCTGCCGTTCTCGGAGCTGTGGGGGTGGGCATTAAGGTTGCTGGGCTCTCCATGGGTGGCCCAGCGAGTGTGGCCAATGCCCAGGTGCCCCTCCAAGGGGTGCTGGGCCAAAAGTGTTTCAAGGTTTTTCAACCGGCCTTTGGCCTTCATGGTCTGAAAGCCGTCTTTTTCCAAGATGGACAGTCCCGCCGAGTCGTATCCGCGATACTCCAAACGAGCCAAGCCCTCCATCAGTACGTCCTGAGCCTTTCGATGGCCCATATATCCTACGATTCCGCACATGGTTTTATCCTTCCTTGTTGTTTGATTCGCAGGTCCTCAGCCCAGACCGCATTGTCCTGGACGTTGCCCTCCAGTTTTTTCGATCCTTTCTCGGAAGCTGGTGATTCCGTGGAGCATCCGCCGAATCTTCGATCACTCCATCCTCGTCCGCCCGAGTTACTTCTTGGGCGCTGGCGCTTTTGTTCTCCTCCCTTGGTCTATTCCTGCTTTCCCATTATAAAGAAAAAGCTCGCCCCCTGCAATGCAAGGCGGCGGGCAGAATCAATGCGCCCAAAAGCTCGTAGTCTCAAGATGGGAACGTCTTGAGACTAGGGAAGCTTTAAGGAAGAAAGCTACTCACAGATTGCAGCGAGGGGCTGGGATCAGGGTCGGACATGAGGTATTCTCCAGCCTCCTCCAAGACAAGGTCTAAAGGGGTTTCCAAAAGCTTCGGGGTCAAATGCGCCGCTTCATCGGGCACAATGGGCCCAAGGACCGGCTCTTGGACGGCTTTTAGAATGATTTGTTCGGTGAGAAAAATCTGAAAGGGGCCAAAGACTCTGGAGCGGGGTTCGCTCCCTTGACCGGAGCTCGGAAAGCCGAAGAGAGAGACATGGGAACAGCGTGCCAGGGCCGGCAGGAGGAGGGATTCGGCAAATCCAGAGGTGCAGGAGTCTTGAAGTACCACAATGCGCTCGAAGTAGCGGGCGGGGCAAGCAGAGATTCGTAGCGGCTCTAGGACCGGATGTCCATGGTCCAGGGTTTGGAGAAAACCCGCCGTCATGGGGGAAGGGATCAAAAGGCTTAAAACGTCCAGAACGTTCTTAAGGTGCGAGAACATACAGCCCCGAAGATCCAACAGCAGGCGATTTGAAGTACATTGCGCTAGGGCCTGAGCGAACTGGAGCGGGCTTGAGGCCAAAAACAAGGAAGAAACCCGGATCCAATCAAATCCTTGGGGTGTGGAGCGATGGAGAATGCAGGGGTTTGGTTCTTGAAGAGTGTGCAGTGCGCAGCGGCGTCGGCTCGACTTGATTTTTGCGGTAACAAAAGAGCCGTGTCCCCAAGCTTTTAAGACCACATCCCCTTCTAGGGTGGTGAGCCAGCGTTTGAATAAATAGGCGTCATTGGAAACATCCCGAAAAGCGGGGATTTCGTAGCGGATCGCCGCCAACACCTTCGCAATGGGAAGGCCGTTGACCTCCCTTAGCTCCATGCCCTTTTGGATTTCCCCAAAACGATTCATCGTGAAGAGGCGTCCTTCCAAAGAAAGGGGCAAAAGAGCCAGCTTTCGATGACCCAGCAAACACTTAGGCCGACGAGTGATGTAGTTGCCGGGCAGCAGATGCTTATGCAAAAAACCGTTGAAGGCATGGAAGAACTCCGAAAGACTGGCGGCATGGGGCAAATGCTCGCTCATCCATCGTTCATAGGGTGCCTCCTCCAGCGAAACAGGAAACGGCAGGGGGTATCGTTTTTTGAATTCTGCGAGGAGATTTTGTCCCTCGCAGACCCAATCTGCAGTGGACATCGTCAGCCCTCCTTCAAGGAATCACCCAAATTATATATAAAATTTTAGTGTAATTCAAAGAAAAGGTATAAGTATTGAGAAAAACCAGTACAGTTTTGATCTGAGGAATTGTTTAGGGGAAATTTAGCCCTTATTCACAAAAACCAAAGAAAAACGTTTTATAATAGTAGGAGCAGGACGCTCACGGCATGGGAAAGGATTATAGCAATGAATCGAAAAGGCGATAACAACTTCCATCTGAATGAAGAAAAAGCGAAATACTGTGTAGGGATGGTGGTTTGTCTGAAACAGCGAACCGCGACCATCATTTCCATCACGGATAATTTTATTACGGTGGCGTACGAAGACGGTATTAAGGAATCATTCGTTTGGCATGAGCTCTTCTCTAAGTATGAAGACTCCCTGAGGGAAGTAAGTGCAACCGATGAAGCGGATGAAACGGACGAAGGGGAAGACGATGAGGACGAAAGCGAGTCAGAGGACGAAACCGAAGCGTCGCCTTAACAGCGGCCCAGAATCTTCCAGAGCACTTCTTTATAAAGGATGAGGTAAACGTCGTGAACAATGAAATTAGTGGGGAGTTCCATCATAACTTGTGGAGGGCATTTCTTGGTGCGCTGTTGGGTGCGTTCATTGGAAGTGTTCCCTTATTCTTTTTTGAATTTCGAGATGGAGCCATTCCGCTCCCAGGGGTCTTTCTGGTAGGTCTCCTCGTTTGTCTTGGGGTGCGCGTTTTTAAGGTCCGCATCAACGGCATTAAGGAGTTGCTTTTGATGATCCTTGCCGTTCTTTTGGTTTATGCCGTGTATGAAGCATTCATTCGTATGCTTTATCTTTACGAAGCAGGCCTCCCGACGACGCTTAACAATCTTCGCGTCGCGCTTTTTAAAGGCTCCGGCCCGTTGCTGACGTCGTTGAATCTTCTGACGCGCACGGTGCCTGCCTTGATCCTCATTCTCCTCTATGGCATTATTTTTATTCATCCGCCGGCAGATGAAAAAGCGCCGCAGGAATCTCCCGCAGCGCCGTTGGCCAAGGAGATAACCCAAGAGCCGATTCGAAAAAAAAGCACCCTCGGGTCTTCCCATTAATCCAGCCAGAGGTTCGGGGATAGAACGGATCAACCTCTTGAACGATGGGTTGAGGCACCGCTTTTGGTACTGGGGTCAAAAGAGGCGGGGCAGGAGCGGTACGATTGAAAATGAGGGAGCGAAATCAACCCCCTTTTTCATGGAAAAACCGCTTGGAACGCTTGTGACCCTTTGAGTTCTAAAAAGAAACGAAGCGGCTCGGACTGTTCGTCAAGAAGTCAAACTTCGAAGAAGATGTGATACCCTCGCCTGGCATTTCAAAGGATTGAAGCCAGGCGAGGGTGTTTTTTCAAGCGCTAAAAAATGGGCGCGATGGATTGAAGTCAAGAATCATCAGCGATTCTTTAAGGTCTCCTTCTTCTTCCGGGTGCATAGAAAAGGGGGAATTAGCGAATACTATTGAGCAAGCGGTTGATCGCCAAGTTCTTTTGCGCCTTTGGCAATAATGCGCATCCACAGTTGGAGCGGCCCACTCTTGTTGAAGGGGGTCAAAACCTGGGCCGGGCGCTTTGCATAATCATTGGTCCCGCCCATGAAATGGTGGAGGGTTACAAGCGTCCCAAAAGGCCGGGGGAGGCATTTTCAAGAGGGTGCGCTCAAAAAATGGTTCATCAGAGCGATGGCTTGCTTTGGACGCCCTTTTTTTCGTTTCGATAGTCGCTTCTTGAGGCGGATTCTTTTCCTGGAGAGGGTCGTCTTGGACGTTTTGGGTTCTGGACGGCTCATTGTCATGGGCAGGAGCTTCAAGATCCCCCTGCTCCAACGATCGTTGGCAAGAGTTGGCAAAGACCAAAACCTTCAAAGAGGCATCTGAAGCTTTTTGGCACCATTCTTCGAAGATTTTTTATGGTGCACTAAAGTCTTCTTGAGTAAGGGGGCACTCTCCCACAACATTTTGCAAGGGCTGATCCAGCCAGAGGGGACTAAGGGGCTGGTCGTCATGGAACTTTGGGCATTCAAACTTCGTTTCGCGATAGGGCTTGGCCTGATAAAAAATTGCGTTTAGGCGCTAGGAAATGATGGCCTTGGTCTTGGGATCCGAGCATAGGTCCGCCACTTTTCAAAGGGCGAAGCAGGCTTCATCGAACGAAGCCAACTCGCTTTTGAAGGTCCCTAAATTATTGCGGATCCTCATCAAGTATTCGGGCTCATCCAGACTCAGGGCTGCTGCATAAGCCAAGGAGGCGCTTTGCCAGGCTTTATGATAGTCCTCAGGGTTAGCCTCTTGGAAGCTTGTCGATGATTGAGGATCATCCGCGCTTTGGCGTTATCCAAAGCCTGAGCCATTTCATAGAGTTTCTGGGGTTTTTCTTTGGAGGGCGGTGTGGTTTCCTGCGCCTAAGAATCGATCAGATCCAAAGAAGGACCTCGCATCCAATCCTCCTGCTGTGTTTGGCAATTAGGAAATACAACTTTTGGCAATCAAAAGTGCAATTGCTAGTCCGTCCTTTATTTCATCAATGAGTGTGAAAGCCGATAGCTTTCTCCAGCAAAAACAAACATGTGTGAGTGATGC
>LQGW01000041.1 GCA_002838815.1 Clostridiaceae bacterium JG1575
AAACTTCCACGCTGGTAGAAATTTAGCTTGCCAAACACAACAAACAGGAGCTACTTGTCGATAAAGAGAGTTCAAAGGTCGTAAAACGCATTTATAGGCTTGTTATAGAGGGATATGGAGTAACACAGATAGCAGAGATACTAACCAAAGATAAAGTCCTTATACCGTCAGCCTATGCAGAAATACATTATCCTGAAAATAACCACAGTTCCAAGAAAAGAGGAATAGACGATCCATATTTTTGGACACCTACCACAGTTGGCTATATTTTAGAAAAAAGAGAATACATGGGACACACTGTTCTTGGTAAAACGATATGCCTTGATTACAAAACCAAGAAACGCAGAAAGGCGAAAGAAGATGAACTGATTATCTTCAAGAACACTCATGAAGCTATCATTGATGAAGAAACATGGAATAACGCTCAGAGGTTAAGAAAAACAGTTAGAAGAAGTCCTAAGTATGGGACAACATCAAACCCACTCACAGGACTGTTAATCTGTGCGGATTGTGGAGGAAAGCTAAGTTATAGAGAGCCGGCAGAACATAAAGAAAAGAAATATGATTGTGATTATTGCTTTGTATGTCAACATTACAGACACAGAAAAGGAACTTGTAGTATTCACTACATCAAATTAAAAAATGAATGAAATTCTCTTAAAATCAATCAAAGAAATAACCATTTTTACAAAAGAAGAAAAGCAAGAATTTCTAAAAGTGATGAATAAATTATCTGATGAAAAAAGAGAAGAAAAGTATCAAGGAGATAAAGAGAAGTTAGAAAAGTTATCATCAAGAAATGAAGAACTAACAATCCTTATTACAAAACTATATGAATACCATGCATTTGGAAAAATTCCTATAAAACACTTTGATAGATTATTTAATGTTTATGATACCGAGCAGCAGAATTTAGAAAAACAAATACAGTATTTTGAGCAAGAAATAGAAAGCTGCCACAAAAGAAAAGTTGACACCGATAAATTCCTAAAAATGATAGAGAAATATACAGATATTGAGGAACTGACAGTACCAATGATAAATGAGTATATAGAAAAAGTTATAGTCCATGAAGCTATAGGGGGAAGAAAAGAAAAAGACAGAAAACAACAAGTTGATGTGTACTTTAACTTTATAGGGAATATTCAATTAAATAAAAATGAAAAAAAGTTAGAGAATACTAATTAAAATCGTTGTTTTTATAAAATTATATGGCAAAATATAATTAACTAAAAGAAGAAGGATAAATAATGAGTCAAGTCCAAAATCTTGTGTAAAAGTTCCTAGTAC
>LQGW01000042.1 GCA_002838815.1 Clostridiaceae bacterium JG1575
ACGAATGCCGACCCTATGAATGAGTTGAATGGGTTGGAGCGCCGAGAGAAGATTCATCTTCTCGTAGTATTCTGTTTAATCTTCAGAGAATAGCTCTCTGAAAGAATGTTCTTTGAAAACTGCATATAGTCTAACAAACACAAAGTAAAGCAAATTGTAGAAAACAAACAATTTCGTTTTGAGAGTGTAGTCATTAACTGTAACAAGTTATTGATAACAATTCGAACAAACAAGCCGGGGAGGCTTCTTACTTATGTAAGAAGAAGAACCGGGCCAAGCATAACTTGAAAAAGATCAAGCTATAAAGGGCGCATGGTGAATGCCTTGGCATCAGGAGTCGAAGAAGGTCGTGACAAGCTGCGATAAGCTCAGGGTAGGCGCACATAGCCTGTGAACCTGAGATC
Source organism: Clostridiaceae bacterium JG1575 (assembly GCA_002838815.1). Lineage (GTDB taxonomy): Bacteria > Bacillota > Clostridia > Clostridiales > Clostridiaceae > JG1575. The sequence continues at coordinate 405 of LQGW01000042.1, forward strand.
ACCGAATGGGGCAACCCACCACTGACGTGGTATCCATGGAGGAATTCATACTTCATGGAGGACAAACCCGGAGAACTGAAACATCTAAGTACCCGGAGGAAGAGAAAGAAACATCGATTTTCTTAGTAGCGGCGAGCGAAAAGGAAAGAGCCCAAACCGAAGAGCTTGCTCTTCGGGGTTGTGGACACTCATAAGTGTTAAAAGACCCTTAGCCGAAGCTGTTGGGAAACAGCACCATAGAAGGTGATAGACCTGTAGGCGAAAAGGGGCTTTTGGCCAGAGTTGATCCAGAGTACCACCGGACACGTGAAACCCGGTGGGAAGCAGGGAGGACCACCTCCCAAGGCTAAATACTACCTGATGACCGATAGTGAAGCAGTACCGTGAGGGAAAGGTGAAAAGAACCCCGGGAGGGGAGTGAAATAGAATCTGAAACCGTGTGCCTACAACCGGTCAGAGCACCATAAGCGTGTGATGACGTGCTTTTTGTAGAACGAGCCAACGAGTTGTGATATGTAGCAAGGTTAAGTACTTCAGGTACGAAGCCGAAGGGAAACCGAGTCTTAATAGGGCGTCTAGTTGCATGTTGCAGACCCGAAACCGGGTGACCTATCCATGGACAGGTTGAAGCGAGAGTAAAATCTCGTGGAGGACCGAACCACATTGGTGTTGAAAAACCATGGGATGAGCTGTGGATAGCGGAGAAATTCCAATCGAACTCGGAGATAGCTGGTTCTCCTCGAAATAGCTTTAGGGCTAGCGTCAGGTGTTGAGTGTTGGAGGTAGAGCACTGAATGGGCTAGGGGGCATATCGCTTACCGAACCTTATCAAACTCCGAATGCCATACACTTTAGAACCTGGCAGTCAGACAGTGACAGATAAGTGCCATTGTCAAAAGGGAAAAAGCCCAGACCGTCAGCTAAGGTCCCCAAGTATAGGTTAAGTGGAAAAGGATGTGGGATTTCTAAGACAACTAGGATGTTGGCTTAGAAGCAGCCACTCATTGAAAGAGTGCGTAATAGCTCACTAGTCGAGAGATCCTGCGCCGAAGATGTCCGGGGCTAAAACCTATCACCGAAGCTACGGGTGTATCAAAAGATACGCGGTAGAGGAGCGTTCTTTGTGGGGCGAAGCAGTACCGAGAGGAGCTGTGGACCGCAAAGAAGTGAGAATGTTGGCATAAGTAGCGAGATGTGGGTGAGAATCCCACAGGTCGAAAATCTAAGGTTTCCTGAGGAAGGTTCGTCCGCTCAGGGTTAGTCGGGACCTAAGCCGAGGCTGAGAAGCGTAGGTGATGGACAATCTGTTGATATTCAGATACCGGTATGAAGCGTTTGACGATGGGGTGACGCAGGAGGATAGGATAGCAGGCTGCTGGAATAGCCTGTAAAAGCATCCGAGGGAGTCAGAGGAGGCAAATCCCTTCTGACATATCCTGAGGTGTGATAATATCTGAGTTCACGCTGCCAAGAAAAGCCTCTAAGGAGCAACATACTGCCCGTACCGCAAACCGACACAGGTAGATGAGGAGAGAATCCTAAGACCATCGGAAGAATTGTTGTTAAGGAACTCGGCAAATTAATCCCGTAAGTTCGCGAGAAGGGATGCCATGGAGACATGGCCGCAGTGAAATGGCCCAAGCAACTGTTTAACAAAAACACAGGTCTCTGCAAAAGCGCAAGCTGAAGTATAGGGGCTGACGCCTGCCCGGTGCTGGAAGGTTAAGGGGAATGCTTAGAGCAATCGAAGGTATGAACTTAAGCCCCAGTAAACGGCGGCCGTAACTATAACGGTCCTAAGGTAGCGAAATTCCTTGTCAGGTAAGTTCTGACCCGCACGAATGGCGTAATGACTTGGGCACTGTCTCAACAACAAATCCGGCGAAATTGTAGTGCCAGTGAAGATGCTGGCTACCCGCGATTGGACGGAAAGACCCCGTAGAGCTTTACTGTAGCTTAGCATTGAGTTTCGATATTTACTGTACAGGATAGGTGGGAGACTATGAACCAGGATCGTCAGGTCCTGGGGAGTCACCGTTGGGATACCACCCTGTAAGTATTGAGATTCTAACCGGAGGCCAGGAAACGGGTCACGGGACATTGCTAGGTGGGCAGTTTGACTGGGGCGGTCGCCTCCTAAAAAGTAACGGAGGCGCCCAAAGGTTCCCTCAGGACGGTCGGAAATCGTCCATAGAGTGCAAAGGCAGAAGGGAGCCTGACTGCGACACATACAGGTGGAGCAGGGACGAAAGTCGGGCTTAGTGATCCGGTGGTACCTCGTGGGAGGGCCATCGCTCAACGGATAAAAGCTACCTCGGGGATAACAGGCTGATCTCCCCCAAGAGTTCACATCGACGGGGAGGTTTGGCACCTCGATGTCGGCTCGTCACATCCTGGGGCTGAAGTAGGTCCCAAGGGTTGGGCTGTTCGCCCATTAAAGTGGCACGCGAGCTGGGTTCAGAACGTCGTGAGACAGTTCGGTCCCTATCCGTCGCGGGCGTAGGAAATTTGAAGGGAGCTGACCTTAGTACGAGAGGACCGGGTTGGACCAACCACTGGTGTACCAGTTGTCGCGCCAGCGGCATGGCTGGGTAGCTATGTTGGGCCGGGATAAACGCTGAAAGCATCTAAGCGTGAAGCCCACCCTAAGACGAGATTTCACGTGGAGAAAATACAGAAAGATACCT
>LQGW01000043.1 GCA_002838815.1 Clostridiaceae bacterium JG1575
GACCTTTTATACTTTTACACAATTATATGGACTTTATCTCCTTTCTTCCTGTTTCTGCTGACTGATAAGTTTCTTTCTTTTGTTTTGTAACTGCTTGATTTCTTCATCTGCCATTAAGATTTTTTCTTCTATGTTTTTCATTTTCTCGTTTCCTCTCTTTCTAATTTTGAGCAAAGAAAAAACAGTAAACCTTTTTGATTTACTGCTTGTATATTTATTACTTAGTTTTTTTAGCGAATTACTTTACTTTTTTAATTCTATTCATCTTTCTTTTTGCACCTAATTCCATGACTTCTAAGTTTTGCCATCAAATCATCTGTAACAATGTCTATTTCTGCCTCTGTACTATCTAATTCCATTGTTCTACGATAAGAACTTCCATCAAACCAAAATTTGCGATTTATAAGGCTTCCTTTTTTTATCACTTTCATAAAGCCCATCCATGTACTCACTTGATGTCTCTTTGAAAAAATAATCAGTTCTATATCATCAATATTATATTTAATCGGTATTCCTGATAAAATAATCAGTTTATCTCCATCTATCATAAAAACATCATATTTGCGTTCTCCTCTAGAAAACCTCTTAATCAAAATAACAATAGAGACAATAATAACTATAGCTGATATAATCGACATAATCAACATTAAATCATAATATTTTAACATGCATCTATTTCCCCTTACAAATTCTAATTTTGTTTGTTAATATCAGCTAATGTTATAGCATTTTTTAGGCATTTTTTCTACTGCAAGATTTCCCACTTACTCGCTACATTCCCCCTTAGACTGTATTACCTTTAACAGTTTATCTTGAAATGTTTCTCTGCTCTTTTTGTCAAAATATATTTCTGTTACAAAGGTCTTTCCATTTATCTTTTTGGTAAGAATACCATCGGGCTTTTGATGTTGTTTTGCCTGTATTTCTTTAATATCTATTTTCTCATTTTCTGCCATTTAGTTCCTCCTTTCTACTTGCACAAAAAAAGATTTCCTATTATTAGAAAACCTCTTTTGTTTGCTTGATATTTGATTTTAGGTTGTTGCTTGTTGTAGCTTCTTTTTTGCTCGATATTCTCTTGCTTTTAATTTCTCATATTCTCGGCACTTTTCAATATTTTTTGCTCTGTATGCTTTTGAATATTCTCTATGATAGGCTCGTGATTTTTCTTTCTTTGCTTCTTCAATTTCTTCCCTCATCTGTTTCATTTCTTGTTCTGTCGGCTCTATCTGTTTTGTAAGTTCATTTTCAAATTTTCCGATATAGTTAAAATAAACCTCTATTCGCTGAACAACATATTTTGCTCTTTTTACATCCCTTTCGTGGACTACGATTTTACTGATAAACTCATTAATAATGGTAGGGGTAAGTTCTTCAAAGTTTGAATAGCTTTCTGCAAGTCTGATAAATTTCTTTGCTCTTTGGTTTGCGTTTTCACATTCGGATAAGCGTTTCTCTATTTCATCTTTTTCTGCTTTTAAGGTGTAGTATTCTTCTGCATACTTTCTTGATAATTGCTCATAGCGTACTGTCTCCATATTTCCAAGTGCATTATCTTCATAGAGCTTATTCATCACTCTTTCTATCTGTTCCATTCGGTCTGTGATTTGGGGCATACGCTTTTGATTCTTCTTGACTTCTTCGGTCTGCTCTTTATACAAACTCTCTTTTGCAAGTTTTTCAAGCTCTGCTTTATTTTCTAAGGAATACTGTGCTATTTTTCGTAAGACTTCGGCGATATTTTCCATAACTTCATCTACATCAATACGATGTGGGGAGTTGCATTTGGGGTGCTTTGCTTTTCCTTTGGCATATTCACTGCAATAGGTTACATGCTGTACTTTTCCATTTTTGTATATGGTGCGAATGTGCATTTTTGTTCCGCAATCTTTACAGTACATCAAGCCTGAAAGTGCGTGAATTTCTCCATCTCCCTTTGGTCTTTTTACAGGTGCATTTTTTAACATACGATCTA
>LQGW01000044.1 GCA_002838815.1 Clostridiaceae bacterium JG1575
TAATTTTCAAAGAACAGTCCGTTGCTCGATGCAACTTTTATAGAATATCACTGCCGAGCGGCCTCGTCAAGCCCTTTTTCGAAAATTTCTTTTCTGGCGGCTGGACCCCGCTCGTGAAGTGCAAGAGTTATTATATCACCCTCAATGGCTCGTGAGCGGGCCTATTTCGAAGATTTAGGCATCTAGAAGCAAAATTCTTTGAATTCCACCCCTTTTCATTGGTTTTCACGCTGTGATACACCCGGGTCGAACGCAGCATTGGCTTGCCGTTTTCTTCCTTTATATGCTTCGTTCCTGCTTGTTCCTGCTTGAATCTTAAGTGAGACACCGTCGTTGAATCCCCAATGCGCCCCAGTGATCTTTGCGCTACTCCCATGGCCCCTTTTTGAAAAAAAGATCTTTGGTTCTTGATCCACCGAATTTGTTTTTTAAAATTACTTTTCAAAGACGCTGTCCGTCGCCCGCGCATCGTTTTTTTCGAGGGTCGACGAAGGACCCTGCGGCACCCAAGAATGCTCATTGTTGTTTTTTTTGCGCTCCCCTCCTCTTTTTAGGGAACCAGCCGACCCAAAATCGCTCAAAAGGCGAGCTGCGTTTAGGGCGCCGCCCGCTTTATTTACTTTAAAAAGTCTTTCAAAAGTTTCAGAACCTAGTCCTCACTTTAAAGAATCTGCTACGCTTCAGGTACTAATTGTGATTCGATTAACGATGAAAGGGAGTTTATTGATGAAAAAACATGCACTTCTCGCCTCCTTCTTAAGCCTGGGTCTTTTGATCGCGGGCTGTCAAGGACCGGCAAGTTCGACGCCCACCTCGACAAAGACCGCCCCCTCCCCCGCCACCAAAGCTACGAATACGACGACCGCCACGCCCGTTTCCCCCACCGCCTATCAAGCAGATGTTGTCGTGATCGGGGCTGGCGGCGCCGGCATGGCTTCCGCCATTTTGGCCAAAGAACAAGGGGCTAGCGTGGTCGTATTGGAGAAAATGGATTATGCCGGCGGCAACACCACCCGATCGGAGGGAGGCATGAATGCCGCTGAGACCAAGTTTCAAAAAGCCAAAGGCATCAAGGACACCGTAGCGGCGATGATTGCAGACACCATGAAGGGAGGCAAGCAAAAGAATGATCCTGTCTTGGTGGATTTTCTGGCCCGACACAGCGCGGAAACCGTCCATTGGCTGGGCACCCTTCACATGGACGTCTCCGACGTCGCGCAAGGGGCAGGCGCAAGCTTTCCCCGAATGCATCGCCCCGCCGGCGGAAAGAAAATCGGTGGTGTCCTGGTCCCAACGCTGTTGGAGCGTCTGGATGCGTTGAAGATCCCTGTGCTCTACAGCGCCAAGGTCACGAACATTTTGGGGAAAGAAGGCGCAGTCACTGGGGTCGAAGTCCTTTATAAAGGAACGCCCCTCACCATTAACGCACACGCCGTAATTCTTGCGACGGGCGGTTTTGGTGCAAACTCAGAAATGGTTTCAAAGCTACGCCCCGATCTCAAGGGCTTTGCCACAACCAATCATCCCGGAGCCACAGGCGACGGCATCACTTTAGGCCAAGCCTTGGGCGCCGCTGTTTTGGATCTGGACCAAATCCAAACCAACCCCACCGTAGAAGTTAAAACGCAGACCGTTCTCTCCGAATCCGTTCGCGGCAAGGGCGCCATCCTCGTCAACCAAGACGGCCAGCGGTTCACCTCTGAAATGCTGACCCGTGATGCCTTATCCGCCGCCATCCTAAAACAGCCGCAGAAAATTGCTTACCTGATTTTTGACCAAACCATCATGGACAGCATGAAAGCCCTGCAGGAAAACGACAAAAAAGGCATCATTGAAAAAGGAAGCGACGCCGCCGCGTTGGAACGCAGTTTAAAACTCCCCGCCGGCTCCCTCAAAAAGACCTTGGAGGGCTGGAATCAGTCCGTTGCGGCTAAAAAGGACGCCTCCTTTGGCCGCACCACGGGGATGGACCAAGCCCTCGCCAAGGCTCCCTACTACGCCATCACCGTCTCCCCAGCCGTTCACTACACCATGGGCGGCTTGAAGATCAACGATAAAACGGAGGTTTTAAATGCCCAAGGGGCGCCCATTTTGGGCCTTTATGCCGCAGGCGAAGTCACCGGTGGCGTGCACGGCGCCAACCGCTTGGGTGGAAACGCCATCGCAGACATTCTGGTCTTTGGCCGCCGCAGCGGACAAGAGGCGGGCGCTTTTATAAAAACCAAGACGCCCTTGACGCAACACCTTCCCGAAATTGCCGCTCCAAAAATCCCCAAGGAAAAAGGAAGCTTCAAAGATGGCCTCTATAAAGGATCCGCCAAGGGGCATCAAGATACCATCCAAGTAGCGGTCAAGGTACAAAACGGCAACATCACCGACATTCAAATCCTCGATCAAAAGGAGACCCCTGCGATTTTTGCCAGCGTGCTTCGCGAATTCATCCCAAACATTCTTGAAAAGCAGACGACGAAGGTGGACTTGCCTACAGGCGCCACCCACTCCGCCAAGGGCGTTCAAGAAGCCGTGGACCATGCGCTGAAAGCCGCAAAATAAGCGCATATCTAAAATAAGCGCATGTCTTACTTCATAGGAAACCGCCCCCCGTTCGCCAACGGGGGGGCGGTTTTTTTCATCGCCTACTCCCCCCGAACCCCGCCGAAGATCTAACGCTCAAAATTGCCTCCTGCTCGTCAAATAGACAAAAAAGGCCGTCGGAGGCTATACTTTTCTCATAGCCTGCCGTGTTGAAAGGGGAGTTCTCCATGACCTTGTCCAAAAAAATCTCGGCGCTCACGGTGAGTTTGACCATCTTCACCCTTGCAGTGACGCTTTTTATTTCCGGACGCTGGACCATCGATCAAATGGTGGACAGCCTCGCGCGAAACACCAAAAACGCCGTGGTCATTACGGCTCAATCCCCTATTTTGCGTCATGCGTTAAAAAAGGGGGTCGACGACGGCAGCGTTCAACCCTACCTAAAGCAGATCCAATCGTCCCTCGAGCAAATCGATATTATGGTGGTGGCTGATGCCAAAAGAATTCGCTACGGTCACACCAAATCCGATCGGGTGGGCAAACAGTTTTCAGCCTTGGACCACGACCGGGCGTTGGAAAAAGGAGAAACCTACGTCAGCACCGGACCGGGAACCTTGGGGGATTCCATGCGGGCCTTTGCCCCCATAAAGGACGAAAACGGGCAAATCCTTGGCTTTGTGATGGCGGGGACCTTGCTCGATTCCATCGCCAAGGCAAAAAAAGACATCCTTACCATGGCCTTCATCTATACCCTCTTGGGCAGCGCCATCGCTATTTTGTGCGCGGTATTTTTATCCCGCTACATCAAAAAAAGCCTCCTCCACCACGAACCCGAGGACATCGCCCGACTCTACCTTGAAAACCAAGGGGTGCTCGCCACCATCCACGAAGGCGTCTTAGCCATCAACCGTATGGGGACCATCACCCTCATCAATGAGGCGGCCAAAACCTATCTGGAGCTCCCCAAAAATCCGCTGGGCGAGGCCATCACCGAGGTCTTCCCCCTGTGCCGCCTGCCTGAAGTACTAAAAGAAGAGCGTCCCATTTTGGATGTGTCTTATGCCTTGGGCAGCCGCTTGGTGCTCTCCAACAACATTCCTCTTTATAATGAGGCGGGAGAATTGGTGGGCGGCGTAGCCTCCTTCCGCGATCACACCAAGGTGACGCGCCTGGCGGAAGAGATTACCGGCGTTCAAAAGATGGTGGATGCGCTGCGGGCTACCACTCATGAATTTAAAAACAAACTCCATGTCATCTTGGGGCTTTTGGAAACCGATCAGACCGAGCGCGCCAAGGCCTACATCGCTCGCACGGGTGAAGCGTTACAAATCATGGTCAGCCACATTCTAAATCATGTAGCAGAGCCCACGGTTGCCGCGTTACTCATCGGCAAAAGTCAACGCTGCCAAGAGCTCTCCATCGACTTTAAACTCCATGAAGAAAGCGAGTTTGCCAATCGATGCGGCTTTGACCCCAATGCTTTGGTCGTCATCTTGGGCAACCTCATCGACAACGCCGCAGACTGCCTGGACACTCTACGTCCTCCCGATCCCCGCATCGACGTCTTTCTCCAAGAAAGGGGGGAGGAACTGCTGCTTTGGGTGGCGGATTCCGCCGGCGCGTTGAACCCCAAAGATCCCCTCTTTCAAAAGGGATTTACCACGAAACAAGGAGCCCGAGGCTACGGACTGAGCCTCGTTCTCGAGCAGGTTCATCGCTACCACGGCTCCGCTACACCCGTTGTATCCCCCGGTGTTTTGACCCGCTGGGACATTCGCTTGAAAGGAGACCGTCCATGATATCCGTACTCATCGTCGAAGACGACCCCATGGTGGGGGAAATCAACCGCCAATACATTGAACGAGTTCCTGGCTTTCGCGTGCGGGAAATCGTCGCCGATGGAGAAGCCGCCCTCACCTATCTCCTGGAGCACCCGCAGGTGCGCTTGGTATTTTTGGATGTCTTCATGCCACGCATGACGGGCCTTGACATGCTCACCCAGGCACGGGCCTTGGGCGTGGATGTGGACGTGATCTTTGTCACCGCCGCCAAAGAGAAAAAAGCCATCCAAAAAGGGCTGGCTCTGGGCGCGGTGGATTACCTCATCAAGCCCTTTACTTTTGAGCGTGTGCGGTTGGCCCTGGAAAAATACCGAGCCAGAGCCCGTCTGTTTGAAGAATCCGGGGAGGTGGATCAAGCCAAGCTCGACCAACTCTTTGAGGTCTCGGCCTCATTGAACTTGCCCAAGGGCATCCATCCCTTGACGCTCCACCGCATCCAAGAAGCCATTCAAGCAAGTCCCGCAGGCGATCTTAATCTCTCATCCCTGGGCTCTACGCTCCACTTAAGCCTTGTAACGCTGCGCCTTTATCTGGATTACCTCGTAAGCCGGGGGGAGATCAAAAAAACCATCCGCTACGGAGGCATCGGCCGCCCCACTTACTGCTACAGTAGGTGGGCCAGCCCCAAGGATCCTACGCCCCGCCCCTATTGCTTTAAAGATTTTTAATCCAAAGTCCAAACGCCCGCCAAAAAAGAGACCTCTTTTGGCGGGCGTTTGGACTTTGATGACCCGGTGATTTCGTAGATTCTTCCAGGCGACTTTTTATTTATTTTGATTGAGCACCCGGTACACATCCACCTTCTCATCGCCAAAGACGATGCCCAGGCTTTTAGCCGCACGCACCAACTCACTGGTGGGCTCAACATTCTTCGTTTTATGCCCAATGACGTTCTCTAAGGAATCATAGCTCATTTGCGTGCCGCGCAGGGTGACCATGTTGCCAAATTTTCCTTGTTCCGCCAATTCCACGGCAGCGATGCCGTAGCGTGAGGATAAAATGCGATCCGTGGAGGAGGGCGATCCCCCACGCTGCAAGTGTCCAAGGATGGTGGCCCGGGATTCGTTGCCGCAAAGGGTCTGCAGATCATGCGCCACCTTCGCGCCGATCCCCCCCAGGCGAATGGGGTCGGGAGAGTCTTCCACCACGGCCTGTACCACCATTTCGCCATTCTTGGGCTTGGCGCCTTCCGCCACAACAATGACGGAAAAATCCTTGCCCAATTCCTTTCTGCGAAAGATCTTGGCGGCCACATAATCAATGTCGTAGGGAATCTCCGGAATCAGGATGGCGTCGGCGCCTCCGGCAATGCCTGCATGCAGGGCAATCCAACCTGCGTAGCGGCCCATGACTTCAAGGACCATAATCCGATGGTGGGAAGACGCAGTGGTATGTAGGCGGTCCAACGCCTCCGTCGCCACATCCACCGCAGTGGAAAAACCGAAGGTGGCATCCGTAGACGCCAAGTCATTGTCGATGGTTTTGGGGATGCCGATGACCTTCACGCCTTTTCTACTGAAATCCCGAGCAGAGGTTAAGGTCCCGTCGCCCCCCACGACGAACAGCACATCGATGCCGGCTTGCTTTAAATTCATGATGCCGACATCGGAGACGTCCCGGATGACCTTGTTTCCGTTCTCCTCCACTTGGTACTGAAAGAGATTGTCTTTATTGGACGAATACAAAATCGTGCCGCCCTGCTGAAGAATGCCGGAGGTATTGAAAAGATCCAAGTCCACAAAATTCCCGTGGTAGAGTCCATTGTATCCATCACGGATGCCCACGACCTCCCAGTGATTCTCCATGATGGCCTTGCGGGTCACCGCGCGAATCACTGCGTTGAGGCCAGGGCAGTCGCCGCCTCCGGTCATGATTCCGATGCGTTTGATTGATTGGTTCATTGTGAGTTCCTCCCCATTTTTCTCGTCTCATTATCTTTTTGATTTCATCATAAAAGTTACAACAAGCTTTTCAATTCGTCAATGGAGGGTAAATGATTGCACGAAATTGAAATCTTTTACCCGGTCTTAGAAATCAGCGGTTGCGATATCCTCTCGGGAAGGCCCAAAAAGCCTGCGGCGGATCCCATGGGCAAGGGGCGTGCGGCCCAAACGGACCAATCCCTCGTGAAAGAGGATTCCGGCTCCGATGTAGGCGAGGAAGGGCCCGCTTTCTCGAAGCGGGGGCACCGTCAAAAGGAAGAACTTTGCGTAGCGAATCAAGGCAATCACCGGAATCAAAAGACATAAAATGAAGAGAACCGCCTTATAGGGATCCAAGGGACGCATGATGGTAAACAAGGCCCGCAGAGTGATGATGATGAGTAAGAACGTAGCGTAGGTCGACTTTTGCTGGTGGGGAAGTTCTGTGGCAAACAGCTGCAACAGCAAGAGAAAAACAGCAGCGCTGATCCCGGCCGGCAGTGCGCGGGGCACCACGTTGGCGAGGAAGTTGCCAACCACACGATCCTTGTTGGGCTTCAAGGTGAGGAGGAAGGAGGGAATGCCCACCGTAGCGGAATTGATGATGGTGCCTTGAATGGGCAAAATGGGATACGTCAGAGCCAAGGGCAGGGCTAAAAGGGCAAAAAGGCTCGCGTAGGTGGTCTTGATCAAGAACAAGGCCGCCACGCGCTCAATGTTGTTGATGACGCGCCGTCCTTCGTCCACCGCGTCCACCATCTGAGCCATGTTGTCCTCCAAAAGCACCATGTCGGCGGCAGCGCGAGCGGCCTCACTTCCCGAAGCCATGGCGACCGCGCAGTCGGCCTCCTTAAGAGCCAGGACGTCATTGACCCCATCCCCGGTCATGGCCACCGTGTGCCCGGCTTTTTTGAGCGCCCGCAAAAGTTCTCTTTTTTGTTCGGGGGAAACTCGGGCAAAAAGCGTGGTGGATTCTGCCAAGGACGACAGATCGTCCGTTGCGGCCAGCGCGCTCATATCAAGAGCTGCGCCCAGATTTTTAAGCCCGGCTCGCGAAGCGATGGCCGCTAAAGTTTCCGGGTTGTCCCCGGAGATCATTTTGACTTGGACGTTCTGGTCTTTGAAGTAGCGCAAGGTTCCCGCCACATCTGCCCGCAGTTCGTCGGCGATGACCAAAAGAGCTTCGGGCTGTAGGGCTTCATCGGGAACGCCCGAAGCTTCCTTCGAGATGGGTTTTTCGCTTTTGCCCAACAGCAACACCCGATAGCCCGCCTTGGCGATGCGCAGCACCTTCTCTTGAATCTCGGCCCGCAAGGGACCTTCCGATAGGAGCATTTCGTGGGCGCCAAGATACCACGTGACTCCGTCCGCCAAGGTGAGGGCGGACCATTTTCGAGCACTGGAGAAGGGCCTTTTGTCCCTGGTCGAGGCGGGGTCGCTTCCTTGAAACACGTTGTTGATGGCCTCTTGGGTGGCATTGCCTTCAGGGAAGGCGGCGGAAAACGCCTCAAGGGCCTGCTGCGTCCTCTTTGGCACTCGGCTGATTTTGTCGTATTCCTGGAAGGCCGGGGCCTGACCCTCTTCATTCAACGGAACAAAGGGCGTTTTTTTGGGACCTTGCGCACCAGAATTTTGCGCGGGGTCCCCCGATCCTCCAATGACGAGCGGCACCAAACCCAGGAGCTTCATGCGTCCTGTGGTCAAGGTTCCGGTTTTATCCAGGCAAAGCACGTCCACCCGAGCCAGCGTTTCAATGGCCGGGGTGCGCTGCACCAAAGCTCTTTTTTTGGCCATGCGCATGACCCCCAGAGCCAAGGCCACAGACGTCAGAAGAATCAGTCCTTCGGGCATCATGGAGATGAGTAGAGCGACGTTGGAGACAATGATCCGATTGCGCGTCGCCAGATCCTGAAAGAAGAACGATTTGATCAAAATAACCGTTCCCAAGGGTAGGATCATGAAGGACACGTATTTTAAAATTCGGTTGAGCGACACCACGAGGCGGGGCTGATTGCGCTTTTCCCGCTTGGCTTCCCGAGCGATGGCTCCAGCGAAGGTCTCTTCTCCAACCTTATCCACCTCAATCCAGCCACTGCCCGCCACCACAAGGGATCCCGAGAGCACCCGCTCGCCTTGCTTTTTCGCCATGGGGTTGGATTCTCCCGTCAATTGAGATTCATCGAGCTCCAGAGAATCGCTGCTCACCACCACGCCGTCCACACTGACTTGGCCTCCAGAGCATAAGCGCAGCAAATCGCCCACCACCACCTCTTCCTTGGGAATCTCCTGTTCCTTCCCCGAGCGGCGCACCACCGCCCGAGGCTCGGTCAACAGCACCAGGCGATCCACAACAAATTTAGCCCGCAATTCCTGAATGATATGAATCCCCGTATTGATGAGGACGATGCCCATGAAAAAACCGTTGCGTAAGTAGTGAGGCTCCTGAACGGCGACATAGAGCACGAGGGCGCCCAAAACGACATTCAACAAGTTGAAGAGGGTCATGGAGTTGTCCCAAACGATGCGCGCGACGCTGCGGGTGTTGGTTTTAGGAACCACGTTGCCTTCTTTGCGCTCGATTTTTGCTCGGGCCGCCTCCTCCGTGAGCCCCTGAGGGACATCCGCTTTTAGGGGTTCTCTTTCGAGGAGCGTCTTTGGCTCCTTTGGTTGAGCTTGGTTGATCTTTTCTTTCATGTTCGATTCCTTTCTATAGGAGCAGCAGCCCCCAAGAGCCCTTTAAGGAATGCCTTAAAGAGCTTATTGTCTAAAAAATGGGGGGCCTTTTTGATCCGCACACCTCTTTCATTGTACATAAGGATGTTAAAAGCAGATGAAGAAGCCCCCAATGGGCGCTCTTTTTGCCATCCTCGAATCAAAAAGATACAATAAATCCAGCAGCGAGGAGGGACGCCATGGCAACACCAGAGCCTTCCTGCAAAGAAAAGGAGCCTTGAGATGATTGATTTAAGTGCCCGAATCGAAGAATTGGCCCTAACCTTGACGAACGTACGCAGCGTCGTGGATACCAAGGGGGAAGTGGCCGTTGCGGAAAAAGCCTACGATCTTTTTGCAAAGATGCCTTATTTTAAAGAGCATCCGGAACGGTTGAAAAAAGTCTTTTTACCGGAAGATCCCTTGGGACGTTTTGCCGTATTGGCCTGGGCTACAGGCGAAAAAGAAGCCTCTTCCCAAGCCGTGCTCACCATCGGACACTTGGATACTGTTGGCGTTTCCGACTATGGAGCTCTCGAGCCTTTGGCCACGTCTCCCCAAGAGCTCACTGAAGCACTGCGATCCTATAAGCTGCCTGGCGCCGCCCAAAAGGATTTGGACTCAGGAGACTACCTCTTTGGCCGAGGCCTCTTTGACATGAAAACCGGAGACGCCATTCTCATGGCTCTCTTGGAGGACTTTTGCCAAAAGCGCAGCGAACGAAAAGGCCATTTCCTCGTAGGTCTTGTGCCCGATGAAGAAGGCAATTCTCGCGGCATGCTGGCCTTAGTTCCAGAGTTTGCCCGCCTCAAAAAAGAAGAACACCTGGACTTTTTGGCCCTACTGGACACCGATTATATGACTGAGAGCGAACCTTTGGCTCCCGAGCGCACGATCTTTGTGGGCACCGTGGGCAAGATCATGCCCAGCTTTTATGCTGTGGGTAAGGAAACCCATGTGGGCGAGGCCTTCAATGGCTTGGACCCGAACGAAATCATCGCTGAGCTTTTGGGAGAGATCAACTGCAACCCCCACTACTGCGACGAGGCCTGTGGTGAAGTGACGCTGCCGCCCATTTCACTGAAGATGCGGGATTTAAAACCCGAGTACTCCGTTCAGACCGCCCGCGCAAGCCATGTATATTTCAACGTGGCAACGCATAAAAGGACCCCCAGCGATGTGTTGGCGCAGATGAAGCAGGCAGGCGAAGCGGTATTCGCCCGGGTTTTGGATCGATGGCACGCCCGCTTTTGCCTTTATCGGGAAAGGATTGGCCGCGCGCCCCTCCCCTGCCCCTATCAGCCCCGGGTTCTCACTTATGAAGAGCTCCTCGCTCGAGTTCTAAAAGAGAACGGCGAAGGCTTTCGAAACTTACTGGAGGAGACCGCGCAGCGCTTGGCCCTCCGAGACGATTTGGATGAACGGGACAAGGCCTTGGAGCTTGTGGCCTTTTTGCACAATCAATGGTCGGATCGCGATCCCGTGCTCATCGTGTACCTGACGCCGCCGTATTACCCCCACATCCATGTGGATGAAGCCACTCCAGAGGGGGCCCGTCTCTTTGATGCGGTGGCCCAGGCCGTGGAAGAGACGCCCTCAAAAAATCCCGTCGTTTACCGAAAGTTCTTTCCCTACATTTCCGACCTCTCTTACGGCGCGGCGCCCAAAGAACCTCAGGTCATCCATGATCTAAAAAGCAACATGCCCGGCTTTGGCATCCTCTACCGCCTCCCCTTGCAAGAAATGCAGGAATTAAACCTGCCGGTACTGGACATTGGCCCCTTCGGCAAGGATGCGCATCAGTTCACTGAGCGCATTGAAAAGCAACACGCCTTCCATACCGCTCCAGAGCTCACCGGGCGCACCATCGCCCATTTGTTGGGCAATCCTCTCTAAACGCCTCTCTCTAAAAGATGCCTCATAAAAGGAGCCTTCCGTTTTCGCGGAAGGCTCCTTTTATGAGGTGGACCTTACTCGTTGAGCTTCGTTGCCTCATCCCTGGGGACGGATTGGTTTATTCAGGCAGTTCCCCCACGAGGCGGGCAAACAAATCCCCGCGTTCTTCAAAGTTTCGATACCGATCAAAAGAAGTACAGCCCGGTGAGAGGAGCACAACGTCTCCGGGGCGGGCGATCTTATACGCCAGCGCCACCGCCTCTTCCATATCTTCGGCCTCCAAAAGACCTTCCCCGGCGTCCCCGCCATAGGCCAAAAGGGCGCGCCGGATCTTCTCCTTGGCTTCCCCCATCAAGATGACGTGGCGAAACCAAGATCCCGCTTCCTCAGCTAGGGGCTGAAAATCCAGTTTTTTATCCCGCCCGCCCAAGAGGATGATGATGCGTCCGCGATCTTGCTGAAAGGAGCGTACCGTCGCCAAGGTCCTTGTGGGCGAGGAAGCAATGGAGTCGTTATAGTAGCGTACGCCGCGCTTTTGACCCACAAGCTGGGCCCTATGGCGCACCCCCATAAACGTCCTCGCGTATTCGTGAGCCGTGGGGATGCTTACATAATCCTTCGTAGCCAGTAAGGCCGCACAGAAATTCTCCGCATTATGAACGCCACGCACCTTCATTTCCGAGAGACGACACACCGGCACATCGCCAAGATAAATCACATCGTCCGCATAATAAGCCTCGGCTTTCCCTTTGGAGGAGAAGAAAGAGACTTCCCCGACCGCCTCTTTGGCAAAGGAGCGTGTGATGGCGTTGTCTTTATTGAGGATCACCCGAGCTCCTGCATCCTGGAAACGAAAGATGTTTTTCTTAGCTTCGGTGTATTCTTGCATGTCTTTATGAACGTCCAGATGATTTTCCGAAAGGTTTGTCACGACGGCCACATCCGCAGAGACATCCATATCCATCAGCTGGAAGCTCGAGAGCTCCACCACGACGACATCCTCTTTGGCGATGGATTCGATCTCGGAGAACAGCGGATGTCCGATGTTCCCACCGATCCAGGCATTGACTCCCTGAGCCTCCAAGAGGCCATGAATCATGGTGGTGGTGGTGGATTTTCCGTCCGAACCCGTGATGCCGATGATGCGGGCCGGGCAATGGCGCATGAATTCTTCCATCTCAGAGGTAATGCGTGCCCCCTTGGCTTGGGCCGCCAAGAGCTCCGGCACATCGGGGCGCAGCCCCGGCGTGCGAAAGATCACATCAAAGCTGCCTTGGGCCAGGGAACGAAGATACATCGGCCCAAGAGATAACGCCACAGAATCCTTGAATTCCTCAACAACTTCAGGCAGCTCAGCTTCTTCTCGACGGTCGAAGGCCGAAACCTTGGCGCCCATTTGAAGCAGAAAGCGCAGTAGGGGCAAATTGGAGACGCCGATCCCTAATACGGCGACCTTTTGGTCGCGAATTTCAGCCCGAAACCGGGCAAAGTCCCGGCGGTACATTATAAGCTCACCCGAGCGGCAATCCAGTCGTTGAGTTCGCCAATCTTGATGCGAACTTGCTCCATGGTGTCACGGTCACGGATGGTGACGGCTTGATCTTCCAGGGTCTCAAAATCTACGGTGACGCAGTAGGGCGTTCCAATTTCATCCTCGCGGCGGTAGCGCTTGCCGATGGAGCCGGCATCATCATAATGCACCATAAAGTCCTTGGCCAGCTGAGCGTAAATCTCGTCCGCCTTTTCCCCGAGCTTTTTCGATAACGGCAAAACCGCCACCTTATATGGCGCGAGGAAGGGATGCAAATGCAGCACATTGCGTACCTCCCCGTTTTCCAGGGGTTGCTCTTCATAGGCATCGATGAGCAGCGAGAGGAAAATCCGGTTGGGCGAGACCGCAGGTTCGATGACGTAGGGAATGAATTTCTCATTGGTGACGGGATCTTGATAGGTGAGATCCTCTTTGGCGTGCTCCATATGCTGCTTTAAGTCGTAGTCGGTTCTGTGGGCCACGCCCCAAAGTTCGCCCCAACCAAAGGGATAGCGATACTCAAAGTCCGTGGTGGCTTTTGAATAGAAGGATAGTTCCTCCGGCGCATGGTCTCTTTGTCTGAGGTTTTCTTCCTTTAAGCCAAGGTCCAAAAGGAACCCTTTGACAAAGCTGCGCCAGTAATCGAACCATTCCATGTCTTCTCCAGGCTTACAGAAGAATTCCATTTCCATCTGCTCAAATTCCCGGGTCCTGAAAATAAAGTTTCCCGGGGTAATTTCATTGCGGAAGGATTTCCCAATTTGGGCAATCCCAAAAGGCAGCTTCTTGCGAGTGGTGCGAGCGACATTTTTAAAGTTGATGAAGATGCCCTGCGCCGTCTCGGGCCGAAGATACACCGGAGCGGAGGATTCATCGGTGACGCCAATGAAGGTTTTAAACATCAAATTGAATTTGCGGATCTCCGTGAAGTTCTTAGCACCGCAATTGGGGCACGGAATGCCGTTTTCTTTAATGTAGGCCGCCATTTCCGCCTCGGGCATGCCGTCGGCTGAGGCATATTCTACGCCCTTTTGGGTCATGTCTTCCTCAATGAGTTTATCGGCGCGAAAGCGCGTTTTGCATTCTTTGCAGTCCATCAAGGGATCCGAGAAGCCCCCCACGTGCCCAGAAGCCACCCAGACCTCGGGATTTAAGAGGATGGCCGAATCCAAACCTACATTGTAGGGGCTTTCTTGAACGAACTTTTTCCACCACGCTTTTTTGATGTTTTCTTTGAGTTCCACGCCTAGGGGGCCGTAATCCCAAGAGTTGGCCAATCCTCCGTAAATGTCGGATCCGGGGAAGACAAAGCCCCGTCCCTTGCAAAGCGCCACGACTTGATCCATTGTTACTTGTTTTTCCATGGGTCCCTCCACAATTCTTTATTTTCGCTTATTTGATGGACTCGACTGTTCAGAGATACAACAAAAAAGATGGGGTTCTGCAATGAAGGGACGCACGCTGCGCGGTTCCACCCTTCTTGGCATTTGCCCATCTTTTAGGAGTACTGGGGTTCAGGAGCTCCCTTCGTGGCTAGTGCAGGGCGAAATTCCAGCTTCTTCGCCTCTCTATGCTGCAACGCACCCTTACTCTTCTCCATCACAACCCGATGATGTTATGGCTCCGCGAAGAGGGCTCGAACCTCCAACCTATCGGTTAACAGCCGAGTGCTCCACCATTGAGCTATCGCGGAATATAGTACAAATCCTATTATATCAAGATTGGCTCCAAAATCAACGCCTTTTTTGCAAAGGCGCATCGGTCCTTTGGACAGCAGCCCTCCTTAAGTGAGGCCTTAACATCAAGCCAAGAGCGCCCAAAGGAAGGGCCCCTGAGGGCGGCTTCTTTGGGCGCTCTTATGCTTAAAGGGAGAGGTCGCCAGGGGATTTATCCGAGGTTGATCCCGACTACATTTTCTTGCGCAGGGTAAAGGAGGTATGTAGAAGCTTCTTGGCTTTCGCTCCGTAGGGCTCACCCAAAAATTCATCATAGAGCTTTTGCACCATGGGGTTTTGGTGGGAACAACGCAACTTTTTCATCTCGTCAATGTTGTAAATCCCCTCCATGCGCTTTTGCACGCGGGTATCATCCCCATGCACGAAGGGCTGACCGCCCCCGTTAATGCATCCTCCAGGACAGGCCATGATCTCGATGGCTGCATAGTTTGCTTCACCCGAACGCACCCGTTCCAGGAGCTTTCGGGCATTGCCCAGGCCGCTGGCGCAGGCAATACGCAGTTCGGTTCCCGCAATGGGCACCGTCGCTTCTTTAATGCCCGCCATGCCACGCAGCTGATGGAATTCCACTTCTTTGAGCTCCTCACCCGTCAACCAGAAATGCGCGGTGCGTAGCGCTGCTTCGATGACACCGCCGGAGGAGCCAAAAATTGTACCGGCTCCGGTGGATTCGCCCATGAGCTGGTCAAAATCCGAAGCAGGAAGGTTTTTGAAGTCCAGTCCCAAATCATTGATCATGCCCCCGAGCTCCCGCGTGGTGATGACGATGTCGACGTCGGAGAGTCCTTGTCCTGAGGCAAGCTCTGGGCGCTCGGACTCATACTTTTTGGCCACACAGGGCATGACGGAGACCACGACGATATCCTGGGGCTTTTTGCCCAATCGTTCGGCCAGATAGGTCTTGGCCAGGGCCCCAAAAATTTCATGGGGCGACTTGGCGCTGGAGGGCACATCGAGCATATCCCCAAAATTGTGCTCAATGAACTTCACCCAGCTGGGGCAACAGGAGGTCAAGATGGGCAGACGTCCGCCCCCTTGCAAGCGGTGGACCATTTCTGCAGCCTCTTCCATGATGGTGACGTCCGCCGCAAAGTTGGTGTCGTAGACCTGGCTAAAGCCCATCCGACGCAGAGAGGTCACCATCTGTCCGGTGACGTTTGTTCCAGCTTCCAACCCAAAGAGCTCGCCCAAAGCCACGCGCACGGCCGGCGCCGTCTGCACGATGACGATTTTATCCGAGGCCAGGGCATCCCAAACCTTATCCACGTTGTTGACCTCGGTGAGAGCTCCCGTGGGACATACGGCAAGACATTGCCCACAGAAGGTGCAGTTCGTCTGATACATCGGCAGATGGAACGCGGTGCCCACCACCGTATCAAAGCCACGCCCCACATCCGTCAAGGTGCCCACGGTCTGGACTTCGTTGCACATGGTCTCGCAGCGTTTGCAAAGGATGCATTTGTCAAAGTCGCGAATGAGCGAGAAGGAGCTGCTGTCTTTGGGATGCTTGCTGCGGGCGCCGGAAAATCGGATGTTGGTCACGCCCGCCTCTGCGGCGAGACTTTGCAGATCGCAGTCGCCGTTTTTATCGCACGTCAGGCAGTCCTTGGGGTGATTGGAGAGGAACAACTCGATCATCATCCGACGCGTGCGGATGACCCGCACCGTGTCGGTGCGGACCCTCAACCCTTCGTATACTTTCGTCGAACAGGCCGCCAGCATTTTCGAGCGACCCTCCTGCTCCACGCAGCAGACCCGGCAGGAGGCCGATTTATTTTCATAATTTTCTTTGTGCAAATTCAAATGACAAAGCGTTGGGATGTGCACATTGATTTCTTTAGCGGCATCTAAGATCGTGGTCCCCTCTGGGACCGTCACAGCTACATCATTGATGTAGCAGGTGACTGGTTTCGTCGTGCTGTTCATAAAGCGGCGGCCTCCTATTGCTTGACGATGGCATTAACGGGACAGTGGCTGTAGCACTGACCGCACTTAATGCAGCGAGTTTGATCGATGAGGTGCTTGCTCTTGGGTTCTCCGCTGATGCAGGACACCGGACACTTCTTCTTACAGATGCCACAGCCGATGCAGCGGTCCGTAATCTGGTAGGAGAGTAGGTTTTTGCAGACTCCTGCCGGGCAGCGCTTGTCAAAGACATGGGCCTCGTATTCCTGCCGGAAATGATGCAAGGTGGAGAGCACGGGATTGGGCGCTGCTTGACCCAAGCCGCACAACGAGGTGTCCCGAATGACTTCGCACAGTTGCAAAAGGGTGACCAAATCCTTGGGAACGGCCCGCCCTTCACATATGGCTTCGAGAATCTCTAAGACCCGCCGGTTCCCAATGCGGCAAGGCGTGCATTTGCCGCAGGATTCGTCCACGGTAAATTCCGTGAAGAATCGAGCGATGTCCACCATGCAATCCGTCTCATCCATGGTAACCAGTCCGCCCGAGCCCATGATGGACCCAATGGCGGCGAGGCTTTCAAAATCCACCGGGGTGTCCAGCTGTTCTTTTGGAATGCAGCCACCGGAGGGACCGCCCGTCTGAACGGCCTTAAAGGCGCGTTGGTCTTTAATGCCGCCGCCAATTTCAAAAATGATGGTGCGAAGGGAGGTGCCCATGGGCACTTCCACAAGTCCGGGCTTCGCAACCTTACCCACGAGGGCAAATACTTTAGTGCCCGTGGATTTTTCCGTACCGATGCCTGCATACCAGGCGGCGCCCTTTTGGTAGATATGGTGTACGTTGGCGAGGGTTTCTACGTTGTTGATCACCGTGGGCAGATCAAAGAGGCCCTTATGAGCGGTACGGAATTCCTTATTTCTGGGCATGCCGCGCCGTCCCTCAATGGATTCCATGAGGGCGGTGCCTTCCCCGCAGACGAAAGCGCCTGCGCCCAAGCGGATTTCAATGTGGAAGGAGAATCCAGAGCCCAGGATGTTCTCCCCCAAAAGACCGGCTTTTTGGGCCTGCTCAATGGCTTTGGTCAACCGCTCCACTGCCAAAGGATACTCAGCTCGCACATAGATGTAGCCGTGATCGGCGCCGATGGAGTATCCGGCCAGGGCCATCCCCTCAAGGACCGCATGAGGATCCGCCTCTAAAATGTGCCGGTCCATGTACGCGCCGGGATCGCCTTCATCGGCGTTGCAGATCACATATTTATGAGGCGCATCGTGTTTTAAAGCCTCTGCCCATTTACGTCCCGTGGAAAATCCAGCCCCGCCGCGTCCGCGAAGCCCTGAGGCGATCATCTCGTCCACCATCTCCTGGCGCGAGCGCTTTTCCTCAAGCACCTTGGCCAGCGCTTCGTAGCCGCCCAGGGCGATGTATTCCGCCAAGGATTCCGGATCGATGATCTCGGCATTGGCCAAAGCGATGCGCATCTGACGCTCGTAGTAGGGTCCGCTCAAATAAAAAGACCCATCCGCTCTTTGGGCCACGTCCTCACGCTTTTTGAGTTTTTCAGTTAAAGACCCTCGGGCTTTGTCCCGAAGGGCCGTCAAACGCTCTTGATTTAACGCTTTCATTATCATTGCTTGCCCTCCTTGGTCCTGGCCGCCTCTTCTTGTGGCGCCACCTCAGCCTGTCCTTGCGCGGCTTCTTTTTTCCGCAGATCCTGAAGGATGCGGACCAGCTCCTTTTCCGTGACCTCCCCGTGGAGTTGATCATTGATCATCACGACGGGGGCTTTGCTGCAGTCCCCTAAGCAGCGGGTAGGCGCCATGGAGAACAGCAGATCCTTGGTGGTTTCTCCATTTTCAATGCCCAGTTCCTTGGAGCAGGCCGCCACCAATTGCTGGGCGCCTTTGACGTAGCAAGCGGTGCCAAGGCAGATGGAAATGTTGTATTTTCCGCGGGGTTTGAGGGTGAAGTAGGAGTAAAACGTGACCACGCCGAATACACGGCTGACGGGAAGCGCCAACTCTTTAGCAATGAGCTCTTGGGCTTCTTGCGGGCAGTATCCGAATAGGTTCTGAGTTTTGTGCAGAATCGAGATCAACGACGACTCATTCTTGGGTTTCCCCTTGATGAAGTCTCTTAGTTCTTGGTACAACGCAAATTCTCCATGTTTCAACATAATGACCTCCAGATTGTTAATTAAATACTAATCTCTGGACCCTCAGTTGCTCAAGGCTAACAAGGCCTCACATTTGTGATTCTTTTTCTGAACTAATGATTCTTCATCACAAACCACCCTTCGAGCCAAAAAAGAACTGAATGGACCCGACATTTCCGCCTCTTGTTCGGACCGAAGCCTCGCCCAGTGCCAGGAGGTGGTGGCTCTCTTTTTGACCGAAACGACGCCCTTAGGACCCCACCTATGCTATGCTCAAGGCAGATCAATCGGCCTGAAGGAGGAATTCTATGGGATCCATATTGACCCTCGACCTTGGCAACAGCAATTTGTTCTCCGTTCTCTTTCATGAAGACGGAACCCCTCTTTGGCAAAACCGCTGCATCAGCATCAAAAAACCCGATGCGACTCTTTGGCGCGAGCAGTTGCAGTGCCTTCGCGACCTTCTCGCACCTCATAGCCCAGAGACCATCGTTTTATCCAGCGTAGTCCCGCCAGTCACCACCTTCGCTCAAGCCGCCATCCATGCGGTCTTTCCGGAAGCTCAGGCAATCACCGTTCATCCAGGACTCGTACCCGACATGCAGATCCACCTTGCCGTACCGAAAGAGTTGGGCGCGGACCTCGTTGCGACCTCTGTGGCGGTTTATGAAGAAGGCTTGGCGCCCGCCATCATTGCGGATCTTGGGTCCGCCACCAAAATCACCTGCGTGGACGCCCCCTTCGTTTTTTTGGGTGGAGCGCTCCTGCCGGGCATGGCCTTTCAGGCGCAAAGCCTTCACGCCATGATCCCGCATCTGCCCGCCATCGACCTTAAAAAGCCCTCCAAACTCTTAGGGCTTACCACCGAAGGCGCCATCCAATCGGGGATCGTCAACGGCACCCTTTGCGCCCTCCTCGAAATGGCCCGACGCATTGAGATGGAACGGGGCGTCCCCTGCCGCTATCTTTTGACCGGCGGCCTGGCCCACCTTTTTCAACCAGACGATCTGGGCCCCTTCACCCACGATCCCCTGCTTTTATCCCGAGGCCTCTACCACCTTGCCCGCCGATCTCGCAAGGCATAAAAAAAGGCCCCCGAAGGAGCCGATGGAATCCGCTGGCTTTCATCCCCTTTTTCCGAAAGAAATGGGGGACGTTTAGGGCCCAAGGTCCCCTGGGCGAAAAAACCGAGCCAACAAAAAAGGCTGACGCGGCCCCCAAGCAGGGACGCCGCGTCAAGGAGCTTTAAGTACCCTTCAACCGTTAAGGAAGCGATGGGGCCAGCCCCCGCACCACCCACTGCCGCTGTGCATCGAGGATGCGAAACCCAGCATCCTTCGCCGCCGAAGCATCATAAAGCAGATGAACGGTGATCCGATCCCCATTTTGCAACCCTTGCTGGGGGTCAAGACGGACCTCTTGGAACACCGCGCGCACAAGGCAAGCCCTTTGCTCCCATAAAGCGGCCCGAGGTTCCTCTAAAGGACACGGGCCCAAGACTTCCTGGACCACCCGCGTCAAGGTCTCCTCCCAACGCTCTTGAGGGACAAAGGCTTCTCCCACACCGCTTTGCCCTTGAAAAGAAGGCTTGAGGGTGGCCAAGGGATCCACCAAGGGGCTGCTTCCTCGAACCACAAAACCCGCAAGGATCACGCCGAAGAAAAGAAGCCCTAAAAGAAGAACGATTCGATCCATAGCCCTCCCCTTTCACCGCTCGAAGAATCTCCCCCGCGCTCAGCGTTTCTTTTGGGGCAGTACCCGAGCCAACAGACGAATGCCCTTGCCTAAAGCGGCCTTAGACACGTAGGAGATCCCCGGCATGGGATCCTTCAAGGACCAAATGGGGGCGACGCGGATGCCCGCGCTTCGGGTGTCCGCATCCATCTGCTCTTTGGAGAGCTGTCCGGTTTCGAGATATCTTTTTTTGGCGGAGCGGTCTTCCACCGCGTGAATCCAGCTATAGCCCGTATCGTAATCCCACGCCTTGGGGGCTAGGGGCGATCCGATCATTTCGCGATAGGCGATGAAGGGGGTGTTGAAGCCCATGGCGATCAAAAGCTCGGTAAAACCGATGTAACGACAGTTGATTTCAATTAAGTAGATGTCCCCCGTGCGTTCGTCTCGCTTGAGATCAACTTCCGCAAACCCATGATAGCCCACCCCTTCCAAAAGCGGCGCGCAAATCTCATGGCACTGAGGAATCCACTTTTGCTTGGCGTAGGTGGCGGCTCCAAAATTATTGGGCCATTGGCGCAGCTTTTGCACCGTGGTGTAATGGGTGCAACGATGCTCCTGGTTCATGTAGCCTTCCCAGCAATAGCAATTGGTCTCCGGACCGGGGATGATGCGCTGAACGAATACGTCCAGACCGTCTTTATGGCAGCGTTGGATTTTTTCAAGCAGATTTTTTTCATTCTCAATATAAAATACCTTGCTGTGGTAGCTTCTTATAAAAGGGGCGGAGTCTTTAGGCTTGATGATGCAAGGGTAGCCAATTTCTTGATTCACCCGCGCTAGGACTTGCGGGTCCTTAGCGTCGACGATCTCCGGGGTCTTCACCCCGAAACGGTCCGTATATTCCACCATTCGGTATTTGTCCACCAAGTCGCTGACCAACCCTTTCTTCCCCATGGGAAATAAAAAATAGGGTCGCAGTTCTTCTTGATGTTCGTCCAAAAATTGCGAATACGCATCGGCGGTGGGAAAGAGTACCGGCTTTGCCGTCTGTTTTTGGGCATAGGCAATCAGTGCCGAGAGCATCGCCTCGGGCTCCTTTTGATAATGTGGCACGATGAGCTCCTCGCTGACGTAACGAGATTTCCCCAAGGGCCTCTCCCGGCTGTAATCCACGGCCACCACCGGAACCCCCATTTTTCCGAGTCCCCGAACCAGGGACAATCCAATGTAATAATTGGTCCCTAGGACCAGTGCTTTATTGATGTACTTCACGTTTCATTTCTCCCAGCGCATATTTCCATAGAATGCATTCATTATAGCACCCCGAAGGCGGATCATCATCTAGCAGGCGTTTGCAACTTCATACCCGCCCCAAAAGAACCCCCTTGAGGCTCGTTTGGGGCGGATGCCCTTGGGAAAAAGCCCCTGGTCTCATGCCTAGAAGCGACTGCTCCCGCCTTTGCCTGTGGTATAATTGACCTATTGAGCCTCGCTTTCAAAAATTCCCATGCGGCGACTTTTACGAGAACCCAGAGATCTAAAAAGAAGGCGGCCCCGCCATTTCAGGGACGCCACCTTATTTTTCACGCTCGACGTTAGGAGGGACAACATATCATGACGGATCCAACCATTCTGGGACCCACCATCCCGGGCAAAAAATATGATGCATTTACGGACCTTTCGGAGTTTATCCAGGCCCATGATCTGCATTTTGAAATGTACAACACCAAAACCAGGACCATTGAAGAATTCCACCCGATCACGCCCCAAACGGTGGGACTTTATACCTGCGGCCCGACGGTGTATAAAGATGCTCACATCGGCAATCTGCGCACCTACATCTCTGAAGACATCCTAAAAAAAGCCCTGATGCTCTACGGCTACACCGTAAAGCACGTGATGAACATCACCGATGTCGGCCATTTAACCGATGATGCCGATGAGGGGGACGATAAGATGGAGCGTTCGGCGAAGGAACTGGGCTTAGATGCCTGGCACTTGGCCAAAATTTATTTCGATAAATTCCGTCAGGACTTTGAGTCCCTCAACTGCATGGACCCCACGCTTTGGGCCTCCGCGGCAGGGCACATACCAGAACAGATTCGGATCATTCAAGGCCTAGAAGAAAAAGGCTTTACCTACACCACCGCGGACGGCGTGTATTTTGATACGGCGAAGTTTCCGCAGTATGCGCAGTTTGGCCAACTGGATGTGGAAAATCTCCAAGGCGGCGCCCGAGTCGCGCTCTCCGATGAAAAACACAGCGTCACGGACTTTGCGCTTTGGAAGTTCTCCCGCCCGGATGAACGCCGACAAATGGAGTGGGACTCCCCTTGGGGCAAAGGCTTCCCGGGCTGGCACTTAGAATGCTCGGCGCTTTCATTAAAGTATTTGGGAGAACGCCTGGATATTCACGCCGGAGGAACCGACCATATCAAGGTCCACCACACCAATGAGATCGCCCAATCGGAATCCTTCCTCGGGCACCCTTGGTGTAATTATTGGTTCCATGCAGAATTTTTGGTGCTCCAAGGCAATGTTAAAATGAGCAAATCCTCGGACAATTTCCTCACCGTTACCTCCCTTAAAAAGGAAGGCTACGATCCCTTGGATTATCGCTATTTTTGCCTTAATGCAAACTATGCCAAACAACTGACCTTCTCTTGGGAAGCCATGGATGCGGCCCGCACCTCCTACCAGCGGCTCAAAAAGCGTATGTTGGAGCTGAAAAAGAGCGCCCAAGGCGCCCGGGGGTCCTGGAATGACGCATATCTTTTGGCCTTCTTTACACCCATCTTCCACGATCTGAACGTTTCGAAATCCTTAGGAGTTCTTTGGAACCTCTTAAAAGATGAAGCGGTGAGCGACGCCGACAAATACGCCACAGCCCTGATTTTTGATGAACTCTTAACCCTTGGCTTAAAGGATCTCAAAGAGGAGCGCAAAGAACTCCCCCAAGAGGTTCTGGACCTCATCCAAGAGCGCGATGGGGCCCGCAAAAATAAAGATTACGCCGCCTCCGACCGCTTAAGAGATGCCCTGGTTGCCTTGGGCTATACGGTCAAAGACACCAAGGAAGGCACTCAAGTCGAGTAAGCCTCTTTGGCCGCTCCCTCCAAATAAGAAACGCCCCCTGCAAAAGACGGGGACGTTTCTTTTTTGGGGGGAGCTTATTTCTTCTTGGGCAGCGTATAGTTGTGATTGTAAGTAAACTCAAAGTACTGTTCCATCGTTTGATAGAGTCCGGGGATTTCCTCCCCCTTTTTCAAGGCGTCCGCATTTTTTTGAAGGAAGGAGAAGAG
This sequence comes from Clostridiaceae bacterium JG1575, assembly GCA_002838815.1. Lineage (GTDB taxonomy): Bacteria > Bacillota > Clostridia > Clostridiales > Clostridiaceae > JG1575. The sequence goes on from LQGW01000044.1 coordinate 23,216, forward strand.
ATCTCCTTTTAAAAGCTCTTCTTTCAAAAAGACGTACTGTTTGGCTTCTTTTCGATCCCTGGTGAACGCTAGAGTCAATCCCGATAATCCGTAATCCTTTTGCTTCAAGCATTCAGAGACGATTTGGGCATACTTTAGGACGTTTTCGCTGGAGCCTTCGTCCAGGATGTCAATGGTGGTATAAAATGGCTTCACCTTGCCCAGCCGGAAGGGTTCATCCAAGGCCACCATTTGACCGGCCCCTTCCCCAAAACGCCCCATAACGCGCAGCAGCTTTTCACCCATTTTGGGCGCCAAAGCGTCATAGAGCGCATCATCGGTACTCATGGCAAACCGCCGCAGCGTTCCTGGTTTTTCTTTTAAGGCCCGTTCATAAAGATATTCAATGGCTTGTGGATTGTAGTCCCCGGGCGGAAGGTCCGAGGAGATGACCAGATCCTTATGCACCGTGGATTGAAAGGACGCCACGAAGGTCAAGCCATGACGCTCCGCCCCCAAAACGATGAAATGATCCTTAGGATATTCCTTGTTGATTTGATCGGCGATGCCCTGGGCCTGACGATGCGTCCAATAGGGAATCCCCACCGTCACGATGAGGACAATGAGGACGACAAATAAAGCAATCCCCAAATATGTTTTTTGTTTCAACGTCAGCTCTTCCCTGCGTTTTTTTCTCTTTGATTCTAAGTTCAATGGATTCTCCTCCCTTTGCACAAGCACCATTATACATGGCACCGTTAAAAAAACGAACCCCTCGAGATCGAAAGTACTGGCGATCCTTTCAGGGGCTGTTGATGACGCCTGAAGTAGAGCCTCGGAAGGAGGAAGGAGGCGCCCGGCCCCCCTTTTGAAGCCGTCAATCCCCCTTCCAGGAGATTTTTTCAAGACGCCTTCACGCCATTGACTCTCCAAAGACACGATTTCCTTACCTTCCTGCGGTTCCATCATTAGGGGCTTTAAGGGGTTCTTTGCTGAAACGTCCTAAAAAAGCTCATCGAGTTTCTACTGACAGAGCTTCTCCCCAACTGTAGTTCCGTTTCCCAATCCGGAAAAGCACCCCCCCAAAAAATGAGATCCCTCTTGACGTTACGATCTCATTTGATGCCGAAAAACTCCACTAGGCTCGACTTTGGGGATGGACCGCTCGCAGCGCGAGCCTTCTTTTACGAAGTCTTAAAAGGCAGGACCCCGTTGCCGTTGAAGGCATCGGGACAACGCCCATGGAATTCAAGCTTTCGATGTTTTTTAGATTCCAGGAGTTGGGATCCTTAATGGGCTTTGTGATCGGATCCTTTTGGCCCTAGGGAATGTTTTCCTATTGTAACGCCAAAGGAGCGTTGCAAGAAGCGCTGATTCATTCCCAAATTCAGGAGCCATCCCTCATCGATCATCGTCCACGAACCCCGCCCCGCCAAAGAACCAAGGGCCGCCCAATCCTTGGACGGCCCACTCTCGTGCAATGGATGCAGTTTTTGAGTCCAGCCGATTGTGACCCCTGCGCTGCTGAACGGTTGAGGGAGCCTTGGATGGTTCCCCAGGACCTAAGCTTCAAACATCCGCTGGGATCCTGAGAGCTCTCTACTTATCGGTGGGAAGGGCCTTCATGGTCGGGAATAAGATCACGTCCCGAATCGACGCAGCGTCCGTAAGGAACATAATGATGCGATCCACACCGATACCCAGTCCGCCCGTTGGCGGCATGCCGGTTTCCAGGGCTGACATAAAGTCCTCATCAATGACGTAGGCTTCGTCGTCCCCCAGATCCCGCTCTCTGGATTGCTGTTCAAAGCGCTGGCGCTGAACGATGGGATCGTTGAGTTCGGAGTAAGCGTTGCAGATCTCTGAGGCATTGATGAACCCTTCGAACCGCTCGGTTAATTCCGGATTGCCGCGCTTTCCCTTGGTCAACGGGGATATTTCCACGGGGTAATCCATCACCAAGGTGGGCTGAATGAGCTTTTTTTCTGCGTATTTTTCAAACATCAAATTGAGGATTTCACCCTTGGTGTACTCTTTGAGGTTCTTTTTAAGCTCCCCTTCCAGGTGATGTTCGGCGATGAGCTTGTGAGCTTCTTCATCAGAGGACAGGAGCGAGAAATCCACTCCAGCGTGTTCCTTTACGAGTTCTTGCATGCTGACCCGACGCCACGGCGGCGTTAAGTCGATTTGCGTTCCTTGATAGTCAATGACCATGGAACCGGTGACTTCTAACGCTACGGAAGAAATCAAATCCTCCACAAGATCCATCATGTCATGATAATCGGCAAAGGCTTCATAAAGTTCAATCATGGTAAACTCAGGATTGTGTTTGTAATCAATCCCTTCGTTGCGGAAGTTTTTACCCATGTCGTAGACTTTTTCAAAGCCCGCCACAATGCACCGCTTCAGATATAATTCTGTGGCGATGCGCAGGTACATATCGATGTCTAAGGTGTTGTGGTGGGTGATGAACGGGCGGGCGGCCGCTCCCCCGGCAATGGGCGATAAGATGGGGGTCTCCACCTCAAGGTAGCCTCGTTGGTCCAAATAGCGCCGGATGCCTGAAAGAATGCGGCTGCGCTTTATAAAGGTGTCCTTGACGTCGGGATTGGCAATAATGTCCACTTCCCGGCGACGGTACCGAAGATCCGGATCCTTCAGACCATGCCATTTATCCGGCAGTGGCTTTACGGATTTGCTGATGAGCTCATAGCCGGAGACCTTCACTGAGAGTTCTCCGGTTTTCGTGGTGAAGGGGATGCCCGTCACGGAAAGCCAATCGCCAAGATCCAGTGTTTTGAAGAATTTTAAAGCCTCTTCCCCCACCTGATCCAGCTTCACGAAAAGCTGGATCTTGCCGTCCCGATCGTAGAGGTCGGCAAAGATCACTTTACCTTGTCCGCGTTTGGACATGAGCCGGCCGGCGATGGTGACGGTCGTCTCCTGAAGCTCTTCGTAATGGTCCCGAATTCCTTGGGACGTATGGGTTCTTTGGACTTTATATACCTGGAAAGGGTCTTTGCCTTCTTTTTGAAGGGCGCTGAGTTTGTCCCGGCGCAGTCCTTCCTGCTCGGACAAATGAGCTTCAAGCTCCTTAAGATCCAGATCCTTTAATTCTTCATTGGCCACAATTACACCTCTGTCTTTCTTCTATTTCGATGGGCTGCTATAAATGGGGGGAGCTCCCCGTAGGATGGGAGCTCCTTTTTCTTACTTGCTGATGGATAAAATCTTAAACTTCATAAGACCTAAAGGCGTCTGCACCTCGACCACTTGGTTGCGCTTTTTGCCCATAAGGGCCGACCCCACCGGGCTGAGGTTTGAGATTTTATTATTCATCGGATCGGCTTCAGCGGTTCCCACAATTTGATACTCCACCGTTTCATCTTCAAAATAATCTTTGACCTTAACGCGGCTGCCCACGCTGACCATTCCCTTGGGAATGTCTTCCTCATCCACCACCGAGGTATTGCGCAAGATGGTCTCCAGTTCCAAAATACGACTTTCCACGACGCCTTGTTCGTTTTTGGCTTCTGTGTATTCCGCATTTTCAGAGAGGTCTCCGAAGTCTCTGGCTATTTTAATTTTTTCCGTGATTTCTTTGCGCTTGACCAATTTCAATTCGCTCAGTTCCGCTTCAAGCCGGTCCAATCCTTCTTTGGTCATGACGTGTTTCATGTTTTCTGTCATCTTCATCCCTCAATTTAATAATATGATCATTTGATGGGGAAATGCCCCGTGGATTCATGGAAACGACGCCCCTTCGGGCTCATCCCTTTGGAAATAAGGACCATCCTGAAGGGCGCGCCATTTCAGGATGTTTCGCCTATTATAGAAGAATCGTCTAATTAAGTCAAACCAAGCGGATCAATCCAGAGGACCTTGAGCTTGCAGCTGCTCTTGAAAAGCCGCCAAAATCGCCCAAACTTCTTCTTGGGTCAGGGCCGCATTAATCGCTTCCTTCGTTTTGCAGGCAAAGGGCAGCCCCTTGAGATACCAGGCAAAGTGCTTTCTCATCTCCCGAACGGCCACAGGCTCCGGCAAATCCTCCATGAGCCCCGCCAGATGGCGCCGGGCCAAATCCAAACGCTCTTGCACCGTGGGCCGCTGCTCGGGCTCCCCTCTTAGACGTGCCTTGATCTGCTGAAAGATCCAGGGGTTGCCAAGAGCCCCTCGAGCCACCATAATACCCGCCGCACCCGTCTTTTGCCAAAGGGACTGGGCGTCCAAAGCGCTAAAAATGTCGCCATTGGCCACGACGGGAATCGACACCGCCTCTCGAACCTTTTTGATAATCCCTCGATCGCTGACCCCCGCATAAAACTGGTCGCGGTATCGCCCATGCACCGTGACCATGCAAGCGCCCGCCTCCTCCATCAAAAGGGCAAAGTCCACCGCGGTTTCTTCGCCCAGCGCAAAGCCCCGACGGAACTTGCAGGTTACAGGCTTGGAGGAAGCCCGGCGCACCTCTTGAAGAATTCTAGCGGCTTGATGGGGCTCTCGCATGAGCGCGGCTCCTTCGCCATTTTTCACGATTTTAGGAGCCGGGCAGCCCATATTGATGTCGATGAGCACCACGCTGGGATCGTCGTTGAAGGTTTCCGCAATTTTGGCGAGGACCAGGGGGTCGCGGCCAAATAGTTGCACTGCCACCTCTTGTTGCTCGGGAGCAAGGCGCAAAAGGGTTTTGGTTTTTTTGCTGTTCATGGTCAAGGCCTTGGCGCTGACCATTTCCGTATACGTTAAATCCGCCCCCATCGTGGTGAGAATGCCCCGATACGCCCGATCGGTGACCCCTGCTAGGGGCGCCATCAATATGGGACCGATGACCTTTGTTGGTGTTAGTTGGATGGGGGAAATCATGAAGGGCCTCCAGTGTTTCGATGGGATTCAATAATCAAAGAGCAGCATCGTACGGCTGCTCTTCACTTTTGCATCTTGCATTGTTATGGGATTCCTTTTTATTGTAGCGTTCCGATGCATTTTGTCAACCGGCAGCGGCTGAAAGGGAGCGCCCTGAAACCAACAGGTGGGGAAGCTCCACTGGCCTTCCCCACCCGCTGGTTTGAGATGCGTTACCTCTTCAAGGAGGCCTTGCGTCATCCTCTCTTCGCTTCTAGAATAAGCCGACGATCTCTCCCTCGGCAGTGATGTCCATGCGCTCAGCGGCCGGAACCTTCGGCAGCCCCGGCATTACCATGATGTCGCCGGTGAGTACCACGATGAAGCCGGCGCCATTGGACACACGAACTTCCTTGATGGTGACTTCAAAGCCTTCTGGGCGGCCCAAAAGCGCGGGATTGTCCGACAAAGAGTACTGGGTCTTGGCCATACAGATGGGCATCTTATCCAAGCCGTTGTCCGTGATTTCCCGGATCTGTTTTTTAGCTGCGGCGGTGAAAATGGCTTCTTTTCCTCCGTAAATTTCCCGAACGATGGTGTTGACCTTCTCTTCGATGCTGTCATTCACATCGTAGAGAACCTTGTAGCCGGGTTCTCTGGAGTCCAAAACATCCACAACGACCTTGGCGAGCTCCTCGCCGCCTTCGCCCCCCTTGGCAAAGACATCGGCCAAGGCCACGCGCACGTTGTTCTTTTTGCAGAATTCCTCAATGTATTCCAATTCGCTGGGCGCGTCGGTGGCAAAGCGGTTGATGGCCACGATGGGTTCCAAATCAAACTTGCGGATGTTTTCCACTTGCTTTTCCAAGTTGACGATTCCCTTTTTAAGTGCCTCCACATTCTCTACGCCGTATTCTTCCTTCTTGGCGCCTCCGTGATGCTTGAGAGCGCGGACCGTAGCCACGATGACCACTGCCGAAGGTTTCAAATTCGCAAAACGGCACTTAATGTCCAAGAATTTTTCTGCGCCAAGGTCTGCGCCGAAGCCGGCCTCGGTCACCACATATTCGCCCATCTTCAAAGCGGCCTTGGTGGCGGCGATGGAGTTGCACCCGTGCGCGATGTTGGCAAAGGGTCCGCCGTGAATGAGGGCGGGCGTATTTTCAAGCGTTTGGACGATGTTGGGCTGGATGGCGTCCTTCATCAAAAGGGCCACTGCGCCTTGGCAGTTAAGCTCTTTGACAAACACAGGCTTTCCTTCGAGGTTATACCCCAGCACGATTTCGCCCACGCGGTTCTTCAAATCTTCCAGATCTTCCGAAAGGCACAAGATGGCCATAATTTCAGAGGCTACGGTGATCATGAAGCCATCCTCACGAACGAATCCGTTGGCTTTTCCGCCCATGCCCACGACCACTTGGCGCAACGCCCGGTCGTTCATGTCCATCACGCGCTTAAAGGTAATGCGCCGAGCGTCAATTTGGAGTTTGTTGCCTTGATGGATGTGGTTGTCGATCATGGCGCAGATGAGGTTATTGGCGGAAGTGATGGCATGGAAATCTCCGGTGAAATGCAGGTTGATGTCTTCCATGGGCACTACCTGAGCATATCCGCCTCCAGCAGCTCCTCCCTTAACCCCGAATACGGGGCCCAAAGAGGGTTCACGCAGCGCAATGACCGTTTTCTTGCCGATGCGGTTGAGGGCTTGACCCAAGCCCACGGTGAGGGTGGATTTTCCTTCGCCAGCCGGCGTCGGGTTGATGGCCGTCACAAGAATCAGCTTGCCGTCTTTTTTGTCTTTGAGCCGTTCAATGGCCTCGGCGTTGATTTTTGCTTTGTATTTTCCATAAAGGTCTAAATCATCGGGCGAGAGGCCCACCTTCGCGGCGACGTCCACAATGGGTTCCATTTTGGTTTGCTGCGCAATCTGAATGTCTGTTAGCATGTTTGTTTCATTCCTCCTTGAGCGTTCGGTTGGTGATATGGCAAAAGCATGAAGTCCGAATAGAATCAGCGGTTGAGGCGTTTCATAAAACGTTCAACCTCGACGATGGCGCGGACATGTCGTCCCAGCGCCACCAGATGCTCCCCGTCATGAGCCATGACGCTGAAATGGATCACTTGACCCTCTTGTTCCGTCACGGTACAGCTGCATCGGATGGTGGCCCCAAGGGCAGACGCTTTGAGATGTTCGATCTCAAATTCAACGCCCACACTGGTCGATCCCTCAGGGATCCAGGAAGCAATCGCCCCTTGGCAGGTATTTTCCATAAAAGCCACGAGTGCCGGAGTGCCAAGCACCTCTAAGCTGCCTGAGCCCAGCGCCTTGGCGCTGTGCGCCGGCGTGACTTCATATAAGGATTCAAAGGTCTTCGTCGGATCCAAATTCATCCCCTGTTCCTCCTTGGTATCGAAAAAGGCAAAAATATCCTCCTTGCCCCATTTTAGTGCTACCTTCAGTGTACCCAACCCCTGGCGGGAAATAAAGCATAAAAGCAAATCGGCGGCTTAAATTCAAGGTCTATTAACATTTCTTGAACAACGGATGTCCGTTCTAAGGGGACAAAAAAATCCTGCGAAGCGCCCCTTTTCCGAGCGTTCGCAGGATTTTAATCCCAGCGGTGGGCAACGTCCTCCCCTTACGAAGGCGCCAGCAGCCCCCTGGCGTTTAAAAGAGCTTCCCGTTTTCTTTGGCTGTGATCATCCAAAACCTTTTGGTTGGCTCTTCGAGCTTCCACCTCATTTAAGGGCCCCTCCGGTAAAGTGCCTACGCTAAAGAGCGCTTCAAACTCATAGGCTTGCAGGGTTTCTTTTTCCAAGAGCGCCTGGGCCACCCGGTGGAGGATGGGCAAATGCGTCTTTAAGATGGCTTCTGCTTTTTGGTAGGCGGCATCCACAATATTCTTCACTTCTGCATCTATCATATCCCCCATAGCCTGAGAATAAGCCATCTGCCGGCCCATATCCCGACCGAGGAACACCTCTTCGCCCTCGGCGAAGGACAAGTTGCCGATGATGTCGCTCATGCCATATTCCTTCACCATCGCCCGGGCAATTTTGCTGGCCCGGTCAATGTCGCTCTTGGCGCCGGTGGAAATATCATTCAAAATAAGCTTTTCCGCACAGCGACCGCCAAAGAGCACCGACAAGTCGTCCAATAGGGAGGTTTTGGACGTATAGCTCGTATCCTCCAAAGGAATGTGCATGGTGTACCCGCCGGCACCGCCTCGGGGAATAATGGAAATTTCCGTGACGGGGTCGATGGTCGGAAGGCTGCGAGCCACAATGGCGTGGCCGGCTTCGTGATAGGCGGTGAGGTATTTGCTTTCCTCGGTTTGGACCCTGGATTTTTTCTCAGGCCCCAGTTGAACCTTGGTACGGGCTTCTTCAAAATCCCGCATGGTGATGTAGCGCTTATCCTCCCGAGCCGCCAAAAGAGCCGCCTCGTTGGCGAGGTTTTGCAGCTCGGCCCCCGAAAAGCCGGTGGTGGTTTTGGCAATGACGGACAAATTCACATCATCCCCCAAGGGCTTGCTCTGAGTGTGAATTTTTAAGATTTCCTCACGGCCTTTGGAGTCGGGCAGATCAATATGAATCTGCCGATCAAACCGACCGGGGCGCAAAAGCGCCGGATCCAATACGTCCGCCCGGTTGGTGGCGGCCATGACTACGATGCCTTGGTTTTCTTCAAAGCCATCCATTTCCACCAGCAACTGGTTGAGGGTCTGCTCGCGCTCGTCATGGCCGCCGCCAAAGCCCGTCCCCCGCTGCCGACCCACGGCGTCGATCTCATCCAAAAAGACGATGCAAGGGGCGTGGGCCTTGGCTTCTTCAAAGAGATTGCGGACCCGGCTGGCGCCGACCCCCACAAACATCTCGACAAAATCAGAACCGGAAATGATGTAGAACGGCACGCCCGCTTCCCCCGCCACGGCCCGAGCTAAAAGGGTTTTCCCCGTACCCGGATAGCCTACCATCAAAAGCCCTTTGGGGATCTTCGCGCCGAGTTTTTGGTACTTTTCGGGATTCTTCAAAAAGTCCACGACTTCCATCAGCTCAAACTTTTCTTCTTCGGCTCCTGCGACATCACGAAAGGTGACGTCGTTTTTCTCAGGACTGACTAAGCGCGCCTTGGATTTGCCAAAATTCATGGCGGATTTGGGCCCTTGATTGTTGCTCCTTAGGATGAAGGTCACAAAAAACACCACCATCCCCAAGGTCAAGAGCAAGGAGAGGATCGGGAACAGATTGGATAAGATCCCGCCGGACTGTTGCGGCTCCGTCAACGTCACCTTGGCGGCAAGCGCCGGCGTCTTCTCGACCTTTTCTTGATAAGTCCCCTCCAGCATAATGCTGCGCACCTCTTTTTTATCCGCCGCCGTGACTCCTGTGAGGGTCACAAACTGGTTGGTGGGGAATGCCTTGGCCTGGGTAATGCTTCCGTCACTGACTCCTAAGAGAAAATGATCGTAGCCGATGGAGCGGCTGGACCCTGGCAAAAGTGTAGCCAGAGCGATGATTCCCAGCAGCAAAAGGCTCATAATGGCCAAGCGCGAAAGCTGGAACTGGGGTTTATTTTCCATTAATTCGTACTCCTGTAAATCGCTTCCCGAAGGGTGGCCACATACGGCAGATTGCGATACTTTTCCGCATAGTCGATGCCGTACCCAATGATGAAGGCATCTGGGATTTGAAAGCCCACATACTTCACCGATAATTCCTTGGTGCGCCGCGCCGGCTTGTCCAAAAGGCACATGATTTCCACGGACGCTGCGCCCCGACCCTTAAGATAGTCCATAAGGTAGGTGAGGGTATTGCCCGTATCAATAATGTCCTCCACCAACAGCACATGTTTTCCCACAATGTCGGTGTCTAGATCTTTTAAAATCCGAACGACTCCGGAGGACTCTGTGGCCGCTCCATAGCTGGATACGGACATAAATTCAATTTCTAAAGGAATGGTGGTGCGGCGAGCCAAATCCGATAAAAACATAAAGCTGCCCTTGAGAATGCCCACCATCACGAGGATAAAGTCCATATAATTGTGTAAAAGTATAAAAGGTCA
>LQGW01000045.1 GCA_002838815.1 Clostridiaceae bacterium JG1575
CAAGATCGTCGTGAATCAGGATCTTCTTTAAGACCTCCAAGGCTTCTTGGAGCACGGGCAATGCCTGAGAATTGAGATAGTCCCGCCAGTTCGGAGGTAGTAACTGATAGATGCCACTGTATTTGAGCGCTCGCGGCCTAACTTTCACGAGATCAATGAAGTCAACATGATGAATCGATCGTTCACCCTCTCCGAAGAGCCGGCGATGACTGGTGATTTGGTGGGCCAAATCTTTGCTATAAATCTCAATTCGCTCGGCGTGGATCTTTAAGACCACCAGCTCACCCACAAACCGGGGACTGACGGAATAGATGCCTCTTTCGAAGTGAATGAGACCCTGCTTGTTTACCCGAGCGCTGTGGTATCGGCAGGAATCAAACGCAATCGGGTTCACCGGCTTCATCAGAGATATTTCTTCGGCAAACAGTTCCTCAATGGGGCGATGAAGGAGGTAGTGATTCTGAGTATGACGCTCGCTGCATCGGTGGAGTAGGTCCTCATTGTACTGAGCCAATTCATCAAAGCAAGGCTCCGGTACCAAAAGATTTCGCCGAAGAGTCCCTACCTTGTTTTCCACATTTCCCTTCTCGTGACCACTGTTCGGGTTACAAAAGATAGCTCGGAAACCATAGTGATTGGCAAAGCGGGTCAACATCTCACAGGCAACCACC
>LQGW01000046.1 GCA_002838815.1 Clostridiaceae bacterium JG1575
TGTTTGTTGTGTTTGGCAAGCTAAATTTCTACCAGCGTGGAAGTTTATTTTCCTACCACCCCTGTGCGTTTGGTTAGTTCATCTCTGAGTGCTGCACACGGTAGCTCGGTCCCTCATGCATCAGGAGTAGCCCATGATGCACAAGCCGGTCCAGAATCGCCGTTGTCAGCTTTTGGTCGTAGAATATCGTATTCCATTCGTCAAAGGGCAGGTTGGTCGTTATGATCACACTCCGTTTCTCGTAGCATTCAGATATGGCCTCAAACAGTAGCTGGGTGCCTAGCCGCTCAAATGGTATGTAGCCCCATTCGTCCAGAATCAGGACATCTGCCTGTCTCAGCTTTTTCCAGAATTTAGCCTCCGCGTCGTTTTTCTGGGCATTACTCAATAGATTGACCAATCGGCTGGTCTTGAAGTAGATCACCTTGTAACCGGCTCTGCAGGCCTCAACACCTAATGCAGTGGCCAGATGCGTTTTGCCGGTTCCTGGTCTTCCATAGTGGAGCAGGTTTTGCTTATTCCGGACGAATTCGCAGGCTCTCAGGGACTGCGGGGACACCCCTCCTGGTAGTGTCATTCCCGAGAAATCAAAGGATTCAAATGACTTGATATGCTCAAACCCGGCTTGTTGGATATTTCGGTTTTTTCGTTCCACCTCGCGTGCCGCGACCGCCTCAGTGAGCACCTTGATCAGGAACTCCTCTTGCGTTGCGGCCTGGATCTGGCTGTAGCTCTCGGCGATGTGCGAGCCCAGCCGAAGCTGCCGGCACAGGCTGCGAATCATCTCTTGCATAGGACATCTCCCATCAGCTTGCCGTAAGCCTTGAAGTCCAGTTCATAATCAGTCAAAGGTGGCAGATCCGCCGGGACGGCGTTTTTAGGCACCTTGAGAGGCCCCTGGAGGGCAAATCCGTACG
>LQGW01000047.1 GCA_002838815.1 Clostridiaceae bacterium JG1575
TTCTATGAACGCGGTACACTCTACGAAGGCTACCACCTGGCTCTGACATTGCCTCATTCCGATGCCAAGTATGTGCAGCTCTTTAAGGGGCAAACCTATGAGTGCCTGGCCCAGGGACTGATAGATATCTTCCAGCACATTGGTGGCGTCCCATCGCCAATTCGATTTGATAACATGTCGACGGCGGTCAAGGCCATCAAGGCACATGGCGAGAGGGAGGTAACCGATAATTTCCGGCGCTTACAGTGCCATTTCGGATTTGAGAGCAACTTTTGTAACCCGAATTCTGGAAATGAGAAAGGGTCAGTAGAAAATTACGTGGGCTACAGCCGCCGCAACTACTTCGTGCCACTACCCCAAATGCTTGATCTGGTAGAGTTTAACCGGGGACTGCTCCCAAAATGTGATGAAGATCTCGATAGAGAGCACTACAAAATGGAGCGTTGGGTCTCAGACCTTCTTGAGGAGGACAAGGTCAAGTTAAAGCCGCTGCCACGCTACCCCTTCGAGGTCAGCCGCTATGTCCTGTGCCGAACCAACGCTTATGGAATGGCCAAATTCGCAAAAA
>LQGW01000048.1 GCA_002838815.1 Clostridiaceae bacterium JG1575
TATACAAGGACTGCATCAAAAAAAGATTAATTTTTATGAATGCATGCTGTGTATGGCAATATAGAAACCAGCCACTGTGGAAGCTAGGAGTCCTACCAGGTGGAAAGTAAATACTCCACTGCTAACCCCCTAAATACAATATCCTTTTAGTTAGCAACAACTGAAGGGATGGTTATAGGAGATGTTAACAATGGAGCATATTTATCATATCAGATACGAGTTCAATGAAAAAGGAAAAAGCATAAGACAGATTTCAAGAGAAACCGGACACGATCGACAGACCGTCAAGAAATTTGTGGATCAGGAGGATTTCAGCAAACCAGATCCCATTAAGCGTTCAAGGAGCAGTAAGACAGATCAGTATCGAGACCAGGTTCTCCAATGGCTCATTGATGATCAGACCGCGCCTCGTAAGCAGCGCCACACAGCCCTAAGGGTCTTCAATCGCCTCAGGCAGGTCGAAACACTCCAAGGCCGGGAGATCGCCGTTTCAGAGCGATCGATCCGCAATCTGGTGGTCGAGCTGAGACAGCAATTAGGACAGACCACCGTTGCCTCATTGCCGCTACTACACCCCGCCGGCGAAGCCCAGGTAGACTTTGGCGAAACATCGTTCTATGAACGCGGTACACTCTACGAAGGCTACCACCTGG
>LQGW01000049.1 GCA_002838815.1 Clostridiaceae bacterium JG1575
GTTTCCCGTTGGATTGCGGAATACCTCCGGTATGGAAACGAGGCTTTCTCGGGGAAAGGGAATCGTCTACCGGAAAAAGCAAAGTTCTATGCCCTGGAAAAAGAAAACCAACAGCTGAAGGAGGAGCTGACCATCCTAAAAAAGTTCGAACAGTTTGTAAAGAAAAACCAGCCGTAAAGTACGCTTTCATTCAGAAAGAAGCGGTCCATCATCCGGTAAAAGTTCTTTGCAAACTGCTCAATGTCAGCCGAAGTGGCTATTATGCGTTTCGGGAACGCAAACCCTCCTCCCGTGCTCTTTATCCTACCTATCTCACCTGGGAGATCCTGCGAATCTTTCAACAGCATAAAGGTCGATACGGTTCCCCTCGAGTCGCATTGCAACTCTATCAGGAAGGGATTGAAACGAACAAGCGGACCGTAGCCATGCTGATGCAGCGAGCCATCTTGCAGAGTCTGTAGGTAAAAAGACGAAAGAAACGCCGACAAAAAAACGAACCAGGAGATCTGCTACGAGAAAATCTGTTACAGCAAAAGTTCTCCATCGCCACTTTTTTCACCGCCTATGGGACGGATATTACCTATATTCCCTGTCAAGGCGGTACGCTCTCCCTTACGACTTATTTGGATCTTGCCACTCGCATGGTACGAGGGTACAAGATCACTTGTCATATGAGAAAAGAATGTGTCATGGCTCCCTTGGAACAACTCCTAAAACACCCACATTCAGCAGGAACGTTGATA
>LQGW01000050.1 GCA_002838815.1 Clostridiaceae bacterium JG1575
TTGTACTAGGAACTTTTACACAAGATTTTGGACTTGACTACTTATTTTAGATATTTAAATAAGGCGACAGAAGCTTTTGGGAATATGCTTTTTGGATATGCCTTGCCAGATGTCATTGAAGCATTACAAGCCATACAGGAACTGCCTATGGTAGCTAAGATGGCTCAACCTTATGAGACTTGATTGAGACTATAATGGGACAAACTTGGGACGAGCTTGGAACTTAGTTGCTACTGTAATGGGACTTCATCTAATTTAATCTAATATCATAAGGCAAGTTTTGCCTTAAATATTATGGAATGGCCACGGATTACTTCGTGGCTTTTTTTATTCCCAAAATTAGGTGAAAACAAATGAATAAAGCAAGAGCTCCACCAGCCTCCTTGAATTTCAGAACACAAAAAGAAATTTAAGGAGGTTTTTTTAATGGTAAAGAAAGAATATTTTATTTTTGTAAATGGTGACAAGGTGATGGTAAGTAAGGAAGTATATCTGGCTTATTGGCAACATACGAATAGAGAGAATTATTTAGAGCGACTTGATAGGCAAAACAAGTTGCTCTTTTTCTCTGACGTAGATCATGATGGAAATTTTGTAGACAACTTGGCAGATAAAAGTGTTGATGTTGAAAAGCTAGTCGAGACGAAAGAAGCCATTGAAGCTTTAAATACTGCCTTGTCTGAACTAAATGATGAAGAAAGAGAAATTATTAATGCTTTGTATTTTCGGGAAGAAACTACAAGAGTAGTGGCTAATAGATTTGGATTGCCACAGACAAATTTAATTAGAAGAAGAAATAAGATACTAAAGAAATTAAAAGAAGTTTTAGAAAACATATAAAAAAAGTGGTTCAAGAGGGACGAATTTTCACTCTATAAGGTGAGGGGGAATTTGTCCCTTGTTTTATACCAAAACAAGCAACTAAGAAATGACCTCTCATGTTTGACATAAACATTGATCCTTGACAAGTGAATAGACCAAGACGAGACGTTATCCATTTAAGGAGCACAAGCTTATTTACGCCTAGACCTTCCTGCTGAGAAATGGTTCAAATGAATACTAGAAAATTCTATGGATAGAAGGAAGCGAGCGATAAATAGATGAGTTTAATTAAGACCTGGAAATCTTAAGCGATGAATTAAATGGTGATAATGATACTTCTAAAGTTGACGCTGGCCCATCTTGAACAGGGGCAGAGGTGAGATGCCTATGTAGCAATTCCATTGCACTCGTTTATGTCATAAAACTAAATTTTATTTTAAGAGAGGACAAAACTATGAATGAAAAAAACATAGATAAAAGTATAGAAAATAAGGACTATGAAAAGCAAATAGATACGAAAGAGAAGCCTTATACAATTGAGGTTAACAGGGGTTCAAAAGTTGACCTTTTAGAAATTCTGGAACTCTTCTTATGTCCAAGCATTACAATTTAAAGCTGACATTTCATAGAAGATGAGATAGAATATAAGCAGTAGAGATTCACTCGTTACTATTTGCCGAAATAATAATGAGGAGGAATCTCAATGACTACAGCATGTATGTATCTTCGTCTATCAAGAGAAGACGGAGACAGCATGGAAAGCAATTCAATTTCCAATCAAAGACAAATTATTCAAAATTACGCCAAGGTGAACGGCTTAAAAATTGCCTACGAATATGTAGATGATGGTTATAGTGGTTCTAATTTTGAGCGTCCAGATTTCAAGAAAATGATTCAAGATTTAGAGGAAGGGAAGTTTTCTACGATTATCGTAAAAGACCTTTCTCGTTTTGGTCGTGATTATATTGAGTCTGGAAAATATCTTCAAAAAATATTTCCTGAAAAAGGTGTTCGCTTTATTTCTGTAAATGATAGCTATGATAGTGAAAATGCAGATATGAGCGACACTCATTTAATTCTACCTATTAGAAATTTCATTAATGACAGTTATTGTCGAGATATTTCCATGAAAGTAAAATCTGCAAAAGATGTTAAGCGAAAGAACGGTGAATTCATCGGTGCTTTCGCTCCTTTTGGTTACAAGAAAAGCGTGGCTGATAAACATCAATTGGTAGTAGATGAAGAAGTATCTCATATAATCAAAAGAATTTTTCAAATGAAGATTGAAGGTTATTCTTCTAAAGCCATTGCTGATTTTCTAAATAATATTGGTGCGACAACTCCAGCAAAACATAAAGAAAATAAAGGTAAGAAGCATGCCACTGGCTTTATTATTAAAGACGGTAAGTGGGATGCCAAGATGATTAACCGTATCATCGAAAACAAAGTCTATACTGGCGTATTAGAGCAAGGTAAAACTATGAAGCTCAACTATAAGTCCAAGAAGGAAATAGACGTGCATGAAGATGATTGGGTTGTTATTGATGATGCTCATGAGGAAATTATCAGTAAATCGACCTTTGCCCTTGCTAATAAAATGCTAGCAAGAGATTTGCAAACGTCCAAGGATAAGCCAAGCCTATTTGCTGGGATGTTATATTGTGCTGATTGTGGAAGTGCCCTAGTAAGAAGGACAGTAAAAACGAAAAAAGGGGTTAACATCTACTACATCTGCTCTAATTACAACCGAACAGGTGATTGTAGCAGGCACAGTATTAAAGAAGATGAAATTAAACTTCAAGTGAAAGACTCCTTGAACCATTATCTTGAAAGATACAGAAATGTATTAGAAAAGATTTCAAGACTGGATTTAAAGGACATCACCATTAATGCAGACTTTAGCTCTTTAGAAAATGAGAAGGCTAAGTATGAGCGTTTAAGAAAGTCTCTTTATTTAGATTTAGAAGATGAGCTAATCACAAGCGAAGAGTTTGAACGCTATCGCAGAAATTATCTTTTTAAGATCAAGCAAATCGAAGAGCAAATTACGACAAAACAAGAAGTTGTAAAAGAGCTTGAGAAACGCTTAAAGGATAAAGAAAGCTTTATTTCTAACGTTATTCCTTCTAAAGATTTAGATGAAGTAACAAGAGCTATGCTCATCACTTTTATCGATAAGGTAGAAGTATTAGAGGATAGGCAAATTAATTTTGTCTTTAATAACATTGATACAGTCAATCTACTTGAAAAATTGGCGGATAAGAATAAAGCAACAAATGCTAAGAAATTGGCTAAGCCTATCTCTCTCCACCAAGCTTATTCAAAAATCGATCCAACTCCTAGATATGTTTCAGTAGGAGGTGGTATGTAATGGCAAGAACATCAAGAAGATTTGAAGAAAAGAAAGAAATTACCAACAATAGAACTCAATATAGGGCTGGTATCTATACTAGGCTTTCAAATGAGAGAACGGAGAGCTGGAGGGATAAGTCATCTTCAATTGAAACGCAAACTTTGACTTGTCAAGAATATGCTTTAAAAGAAAATATACAAGTAGTTGAAGTTTATACGGATTATGAGTATTCGGGAACGAACTTTAATCGTCCAGAATTCCAAAACATGATGCAAGCAATAAGGGAGCGAAAAATTAACTGTATCATCATTAAAGACCTTTCAAGGCTTGGTCGTGAATATTTGGAAATGGGTAGGCTTATTGATAAAGTCTTTCCTTTTCTAGGAGTTCGTTTTATATCGGTTAATGACAACTTGGATACCATAAAGGAAATGGATAGTAAAAAATCTTTTGAAGTAACAATCAAGAATATTATCAATGATATGTATGCGAAGGACATTTCTGTAAAAATAAAGTCCACTAAGATAAGTCGAGCTAAAAATGGTTATTTTATAGGGTCAGTACCACCGTATGGCTATAAGGTAATAAAGGAAGAAGGTGGACAAAGGCTTGAAGTGGATGAGAATGTACGTTTTATTGTAGAAGAAATGTTTTCTCTAACTTTGGCTGGGAAAAGCCAATTAGAAGTAGCGAAATGTCTTAATGAAAAAAGATATGCTACTCCAATGACCTATTACAGAACAGAAAGAGTCTTTAGAAAAGATGGAGATCCTCAATGGCATGTTGGCTCACTAGCCAAAATGCTAACCAATCAGTCCTACGCTGGCGATATGGTTCAAGGAATCAGATCACAATTCTTAGCAGAAGGAAAGGCACAAAAACATACTGATAAGAAAGACCGTATTGTTGTTTTAAATACTCACGAGCCGATTATTTCCAGAGAAGATTTTGAGAAGGTTCAAATTGGTCGTAAGAAAAGACACGAAGAATCTGTCTTTTCTTCAAAGGAGCATAATATTAAGCGAGAGCCTGAAAACAGGTTTCTAGGCTTAGTATTTTCCTATAATGGTGAAGAACTTTACCGAAGATATCGTTTCAGTAGCCACAAGATAAGGCAATTACAATATCTCTACCGAAATGAGAGATTCAATGGAAGCATTGGCGAGAAAGAATCCTTGTTTATTTTGGAAGCAGACTTGGATAAAAGGATAGCTACTGATATTAGTAAAGCTATTCAATCAATTACTAACAAAACTAGCTTCAGTAAAAGAATTCGATTTAAGTATGACCAGGTCTTGAAAGAAGGGAATAGCAAATTAAGTGAGTATGATGATCTGCTTCAAAAAGAGGAAGTAACTCTTCAAAAAAACTATGAGAAGTATAGTCTAGGGAAAATAGATAGAAATACTTATCTATTAGAAAGGGACATAACTCAGGGGCGTATAGAAACGATAGAAAGAGAAAAACAAGCTCAGGAAATCAAAATATCTAATCTAAAAAAAGACAAGAGAAAGGCTCTAAGGTGGATTAAAGATATTTTTTCAGCGAAAGGGCTTGAAAAGCTACCAGCAGAACTAATTGCTAGCTTAGTAGAAAAAGTAATAGTTTACGCTAAACATGAGTTTGAGGTGGTTTATAAATTTAATATGGAAAGCCTGAAGGAGGAAAGTAATGAGTAAGATTGCACTTTATATAAGGCTTTCTGTTGAAGACCAAATCAAACATAAAGAAAGCGTAAGCATCATTAGCCAAAGAATGTATCTTAATGACTATTTGAATCAGAATACTGAATTAAAGCATTTAGAAAGAGTCGAATATGTAGACGATGGCTATTCAGGAACTAATGAGAATAGACCATCCTATCAGAGGCTATTAGAAGATGTTAAGTCAGGGAAAGTTAGCAATATTATAGTGAAGGATATGTCTCGTTTTTTAAGAGATTACATTACTTTAGGTGATTATCTAGAAAATATTTTTCCCTTTCTTGGTATACGATTTATAGCGATTAATGATGGCTATGATAGTTCAAAAGAAGTGGGAAATGGTGTTGAACTTGATGTGCAATTCAAGAATCTTATGTATGACTTTTATGCAAAAGACGCTTCAGCTAAAGTTAAAGCTGTTAAGAAAACTCTAAATGAGCAAGGAAAAATACAATCATGGAATCCACCATATGGCTATATGAAAGATCATGAGAACAAATACAAGATTATTACTGATGAGGAAACATCTTGGGTAGTGAAGAAGATTTATGAACTTTATTTAGAAGGTCTCTCAACAAGGAAGATTAGGGATTATCTCAATGAACATAGGATAATTACACCAGCTCAAAGAAAGCTACAGTTAACCAAAATGGACTACTCGAAAAGATACACAACAATCAAGGACAATCCATCGTGGAATTTCTCTTCCGTAGTAGATATTCTGGCTGATGAGATTTACACAGGAACTTATATCTATAGCCGAGTAGATAAGTCATTAGTTAATGGAACAAAAGAAAAGAACAGGTATCTCCCTAAAGAAAACTGGGGAAGAATCCTCAATAATCATGAAGCTATAATATCTCAAGAAGTATTTGATGAGGTTCAAGAGTTAAAAGCCAGCAAGACTTTTAAAGGCAAGAATACAGATTATAAATGGCATCAACATTCTCCGTTACAAGGATTCTTGTATTGCCCAGAGTGTGGACATTTACTTTCTTGCCAAAAGACTACTAAGAAGAGAAACGGCAAGCCTGACAAGATACATCGATACTTTAGGTGTCGTTACTGTAAGAACGATGGAGTAAAGGTAATAGGGTCTAATGCGGATAAAGTTGAACCGTTGGTATTAGAAGCAATAAGAGCGAAATTTGATATTTCTTCTGGAATAAATGAGCAGGAGAAGGAGAATATCAATCACGAAGTTCTAATACAAGATTTGGAATCTAAAAAGCTTGCTTCTTATGAGAAGTATAAACTAGGGAAAATGACAAGGCTTGATTTCATAGAGGAAAAGAAAAAACTTGATGATGAAATTGAAACATTGAAAAAAGAGCAATCAAAAAAAGTTGTTCAACAAGCAAATATTCAAGAAGAAAAGCTGACCAGGGAATTGATGGGAAAACAAATAGAATCGATCATAGTTAGAGGGAATGAAATACTGAAAATTGAATGGAAGTAAAAATGAGAGGGCGACTAGATGGTTGCCCTCTTTTAAAATCTAGAAGCACTTATTGTTACATATTATTTCGGAAACATTTTTTATCACAGACTTGACACGAGAGGGCACAGGCGGGATTCTAACCGTTGCAGAGCAAAGGATGAAGTCCATCGCTGATGAGTGCGGCAAACGGGTGTCCATATACCTCTTTGGGCAGGAACTTCAGCCTGAAACGTATGCCATCGCCCGCTCCGATATGATGATTAAGGGTGAGGGCAAACAGGCAGAGCGCATTGCCTATGGTTCGACTATCTCAAATGACGCATTCCCGCGTGAGACGTTCGACTTTATGATTTCGAATCCGCCCTTCGGGACGCCGTGGAAGAAAGACCTTGAGGCTTGGGGCTATAAAGACAAGAAGGAAATCACGGACAGCCGTTTTGTGTTCTCCTTTAACGGAGATGCCGAGTATAGCATCATCCCGAACATCGGCGACCCGCAGATGCTCTTTCTGGCCAACAACATCAGCAAGATGAAGACAGGAACGCCCCTCGGGAGTCGTATTGTCGAAGTGCATAATGGTTCATCTCTTTTCACGGGAAGTGCGGGTCAGGGCGAGAGTAATCTGCGCCGCTACATTATCGAGCGGGACTGGTTGGAGGCTATTGTCGCCCTGCCTGAGAACATGTTCTACAATACAGGCATTGGCACTTACCTCTGGATTGTGACAAACAAAAAATCCAAGGAGCGCAAGGGTAAAGTTCAGCTTATCGATGCAACTTCAATGAAATCCACAATCCGCAAGAACCTCGGCGAGAAGAATGGCGAAATAACGCCAGAAATAACGGCGCAAATCCTGCTGCTTCATGAAGATTTTGAGCAAGCTGACCCTCAATACAGCAGGGTATTCAATAACAACGAGTTTGGTTATTGGGAAGTCCCGATACTGCGACCGTTGAAATATAACTACATAACGGCGGAGGAGCGGCTCGCTCGGCTATCTGAAGAAGGCAAATTAGCATCGACTAAGGGTATTACTATTGAAATGATTCAAACGGTTCTCAGAACCATTAACCAAACAGCCTTGTATAAAAACACGACTTCTTTCCGTGAACTGGTCATCAAAGCCCTCCAAAAACTTGATGCCTGGAAATCTCTTAAAACCACTCAGCGAAACGGAGTGGCAAACGCGGTCATGAGTGCTTTGTCAGAGAAAGATGCAACAGCTGACCCCGTTCTGGATAGAGATGGAAACCCAATTCCGGACAAGACATTATCAGACAAAGAAATCGTTCCATTTACCCACAGCGGTGGGATAAAGGCATACTTTGAAACTGAAATCAAACCCTATGTACCAGACGCTTGGGTTGATGAGGATGGGATAAAAGTTGGATATGAAATTAGCTTTGCGAAGTACTTTTATAAGCCAGCCGAGCTACGTTCGATTAATGACATGATAGCTGATATTGAGCAAATTGAGCATGATACAGATGGCCTACTTGCGGGTATCATCAGGGAGGTCAGAGGATGAAAGGATACACGGAGTATCGAGTGCCATCACAAGTATGGCTTGATAGTATTCCATCCCATTGGCACGAGGTTAGGTTTAAGCGAATTGCAACAAAACTCATCAGAATACCTTCAGAGGATGCCGAGGTTTTGATTTGTTCAAATAAAGGCGAAGTGTTTTTTAGAGGTGACAAAAGAATCGGTTTGGTCGCGGCTAACGATGACGGCTATCAGGGAGTGAATGTAGGTGATTTGCTTATTCACGGTATGGATACTTGGCATGGTGCAATTGCCATTTCAAGATATTCCGGCAAATGCACTACAGTAGTCCATGTTTGTGACAGCATACAAAATAAGCGTTATTATGCGTATTTTCTTCGTATGTACGCTTTTAGGAAGCTCTATAAAGCAATAACTAATGGAGTACGGCAAAACACGAGCGACCTCCGGAGCTGGAGTAAAGCGGCCAATATAGCTGTCGCACTTCCACCGCGTGAAGAACAAGATCAGATAGTCCGCTTCCTTGATTGGAAGGTATCGGAGGTCAACCATTTTATACGGCAGAAGCGGCGCGAAATAGCCTTGCTGACAGAACTGATGAATACGAGGATAAAGGAAGCCGTGTTCGGCGGACTTAATCCGTCTGCCGCCAAACAAGACAGCGGCATCCACTGGGTTGGTGACATACCCGCCCACTGGAAGGAAAAGGTGCTGTTCGAGGTTGCGGCCGAGCAGTCCAACTCAAACAAGACCGTGCATAACCAGAACTTACTGTCGCTGAGTTACGGCAAAATCGTAAACAAGGACATCAATACCACCGAGGGATTGCTGCCAGCCTCTTATGACACTTATCAGGTGGTGGACGATGGGAACATCATTCTTCGGCTGACGGATTTGCAGAACGATAAGCGGAGTCTGCGGGTTGGAATCGCGACCCAGACGGGAATCATCACTTCGGCGTATACCTGCCTCAAGGCTCGTGGCGACGATATGCTTCCCCACTACCTATATCTGCTTCTGCACTCGTATGACATCTGCAAGGTGTTTTACAGCATGGGCGGTGGCGTTCGCCAGAGCATTGGTTACGGTGAGATTAAGAGGATGTCCCTTCCGATACCGCCGACTGACGAACAACAGGCAATCATCAACTACTGCTACGCTTTGAGGGCAGATACAGACAAGATGATTGCCGAACTGAAGCGTGAAATTGCATTAATCACCGAGTACCGCACACGGATGATTTCAGACGTGGTCACGGGCAAAGTCGATGTCCGAGACATTGCAGTACCGGACGTTGTGACTGAAGAGGTTATCGAAGAATCTTCGGACGATGAGGAATCAGACGACATTACCGATGAGGAGGTAGAGGAAAATGCTGACGACTGATACCAGCGAAAAGGGTTTAGAAGTCATCATAACCGATTGGCTCGTTGAACAGAACGGCTACGAACGCGGCGCAATGTATGGCACAGGCGAGTACAATAAAGACTATGCCGTTGATGAGTCGCGTCTTTTTCGCTTTCTCGCAGATACGCAGCCGACCGAACTGGCGAAGCTGCGCCTTGACGAGCAGCCCAATGAGCGTAAGGCTTTCCTCAACTACCTGAGCGAGAAACTCAGCAAAGAAGGCGTTATAGAACTTCTGCGTAAAGAGTTTCGCTATAAACAGGCGCGGTTCTATCTGTTCTATGTCCTGCCCTCAAAGGGGAATACGACCGCTGAGGAACTCTGGGGCAAGAATATATTCAGCGTGACTCGCCAGTTGCAGTATTCCAAAGAGAACTCCAAACTGGCTGTGGACTTCGTGTTATTTCTGAACGGGCTGCCGATAGCTACGTTTGAACTCAAGAATCGGCTCACAAAACAAAACACCGAGGATGCAGTTTACCAGTACAAAACTGACCGTGACCCGAAGGAACTGCTTTTCTCTTTCAAGCAGTGCATTGTCCACTTCGCTGTGGATGATAATGAAATAAAGATGTGTACCGAGTTGAAGGGCAAAGCATCATGGTTTTTGCCGTTCAACAAAGGTCATAATGACGGAGCGGGTAACCCGCCTAATCCAAATGGCATTAAGACCGATTACCTCTGGAAGCAGATTCTTGTCAAAGAGGAACTGGCAAATATCATCCAGAACTATACGCAGGTTATCGTCGAGGTGGACGAGGACACAAAGAAGAAATCGGAGAAGCAAATTTTCCCGCGATACCACCAGCTTTCGGTCGTGGAGAGCCTTCTCGCCGACGCTGCCCACGAGGGTGTGGGGCATCGCTACCTCATTCAGCATAGTGCGGGCAGCGGAAAGTCAAACTCCATCGCTTGGCTCGCCCATCAGCTTGTTACCTTGCAAAACAGTGGCAAGACGGTGTTTGACTCCGTTATCGTAGTCACCGAGCGAGTGAACCTCGACAAGCAGATTAAGAACACTATCCGCAAATTCATGCAGGTGCAAAGTACAGTCGGGTGGGCGGTGAACTCCGGCGACCTCAAAAAACTGCTCGCCGAAGGAAAGAAAATCATCGTAACAATCGTCCACAAATTCCAGTACATACTGGAGGACATCGGCTCGTTTCATCAAGGGCAGAAATTCGCCATCATAATCGATGAAGCGCATTCGAGCCAGAGTGGACGCCTGTCAGCGAAAATGAACATCGCCCTCTCTGGCACGACCGGCGAGGAAGACGATGATTTTGAAGATAAAATTAACACCATTATTGAAGGCAAGAAAATGGTTAAGAACGCCAGTTATTTTGCTTTTACAGCCACACCTAAAAACAAAACCCTTGAGATGTTCGGTACCCCGCGCCAAGAGGGCGATCAGATAAAATACCACCCCTACCATATATACACAATGAAGCAGGCCATCGAGGAAGGCTTTATCCTTGATGTGTTGCGGAACTATATGCCAATTCAAAGCTACTACCGTATTGCCAAGACGGTGGAGAATGACCCGATGTTTGATCGCAAGCGTGCGCAAAAGAAGCTGCGTTTGTTCGTGGAATCTAACGAATACGCAATAAAACAGAAGGCAGAAATTATTGTCGAACATTTTCATACTGATGTGATATCGAAAGGAAAGATCGGCGGCAAGGCTCGGGCGATGGTCGTGACAAGCAGTATTCAAAGGGCGATTGAGTATTATTACGCCATCTGCGACTGCCTGAAAACCCGTAAGAGTCCCTACAAGGCAATCGTCGCATACTCTGGCGAAAAGGATGTAGGCGGCCAGTCTGTCAAGGAATCCGACATTAACGGATTCCCCAGCACACAGATTGAGAAGAAGTTCAAAGCCGATCCTTATCGTATCCTCGTGGTGGCAGATAAATTCCAGACTGGCTTTGATGAACCTCTGCTCCACACAATATACGTGGATAAAGTGCTGTCAGACATCGCAGCGGTGCAGACCCTGTCACGGTTAAACCGCGCGGCGCCCCAGAAGAACGATACTTTCATCCTCGACTTCGCAAACCGCGTTGAGGATATACGGGAGGCCTTTTCCCGTTATTACAAAACTACTATTCTCTCGGCGGAGACCGACCCTAATAAGCTGAATGACCTAATCGGAACATTATCCGGGCTTCAGGTTTACACCAACGAGCAGGTTCGTCAGCTTGTGGAATTGTACCTTGCCGATGCACCGCGTGATCAGCTTGATCCTATTCTGGATGCTTGCGCGGAGAATTATAACGGGCTTGAGGTTGAGGAACAGATTCTGTTTAAGAGTTCGGCTAAGACGTTTGTGCGGACATACAATTTCCTTGCAGCCATTTTGCCTTATGGTTCCATCGAATGGGAAATGCTTTCCATCTTCCTGACATTGCTCATTCCGAAGTTACCATCCCCGCGTGGTGACGACTTTTCAGAGGGGATTCTTGAAACGATTGATTTGGAGAGCTACCGTGCCGAGGCACAGACAATGGTTTCGATTGCTCTCGAGGACAGTGATGCAGAAATCGACCCCATTCCAGTAAGAACTGATGTTGGCATTCCTGTTCCGGAGATGGATCATCTGACTGCTATCCTTGCCACCTTTCATGATCTCTTTGGGAACATAGAATGGACAGACGCAGACAAGGTACGTAGGCAGATTGCCGAACTTCCTAACATCGTCAATCGGGATGAGGCGTACCAAAACGCCAAAAAGAACTCCGATGCTCAAAATGCTCGTGACGAGAGCGATCGAGCTACAATGGAAGCGATCATGGGTACGATGTCAGCGGGGATCGAACTCTATAAGCACATCAGCAGTAATCCCTCTCTCAAAAAGTGGGTTTTGGACATGGTGTTTAACACAACATATGACACCCCGCCGAGCGGAGACGTTGAAAGTCATGAATAAATCTAAGGAGGCAACCGAGCATGAACGCTGCTATTGGAGTTGAGCAATTAAATAATCTGAAGGATGAGTTCAAGACCTATCTGCGCGAAACGAACCCTCAATGGGCCGAACGCACGATTTCTACCATTGGCTCAGATGCCTTCTTTGCGCTGAATAATAACGTGGGAGTGGACTTCTGGTCAAGCCTTGTAAGCGAAGAAGCTCTTCTTGTTGCCCGCGATAAAATTCGTGATTTTTTGGCAGGCACTAAAGGCGCAGGCAATGCTGACGAACGTGCTAACGGCTATCTGTCGGCGTTGAAACAACTGAAAACTTTCCTCGATACAAAACATCCGACTCTCCCTGCCGAATGGAGTGGAAAATCTATCAGCGATGTAAATCTGCGGTCAGATTTTCAAGTGTGGATGAAGAAGCAAAAGAAATCCAACGGGGAAAGTTACAGCCCCAACACCATTAACGCTTATACGACAGCCTTAAAAAATGCCACAGCCAAGTTAGGCTTGGGCGATGCCGTCCTGACTGATCTGTTCTTCTACACAACCGCTGACGAATTTGAGGCAGCCCGCAAGACGATATTGGCTGCACCAAATTTTGAGGAAGTCGATTCTGCTGCAGGCAACAAAGCGTATTCAAACGGTATGGTAATATATGCCTGTTTTCTGAAGGAACTCGGAGAGCCGTCAGCTTGGATATTCCAAGGCAACCCGAAATATTACGACGTCATCGGAGCGGTAGAGGCTCTCGACAAACTAACTTGGGCGGTGAACCAGTATCCCAAGCAAATCAAGAAAGACGATAAAGCGTACATTTGGGTATCTGGTTCGGACGGCGGCATTATCGCGTCTGGCACTATTATTTGCGATCCCGAAATAAGAAAACCAAATTTAAGCGACCCATATAATCGTGGCGATGCTTTGAAAAACAAGCCGTACTTGGCCGTCGATATCAGCGTAGAGCGTAAACTCACCCTTGAAAAAGTGCCACGCGCCGTATTGCTTGTGGATGAGCGCACGAAACAGCTTGAAATTCTGACCTACCCCGGCGCGACGAACTTCCGCGTGACGAAAGCACAGGAAGAAGTCATCGAAAGCATTATTGACGGTAGTTACGAGCGCATTCCAGCGGTAGATGAGCCAAAAGTGGAGGTTGTAAGCAAACGTCGCTATTGGCTGTATTCGCCCGGTGAACAGGCCAAGTTCTGGGAGACGTTCTATAAAGACGGCATTATGGGTATTGGCTGGGACGACCTTGGTGACCTCTCGCAATATGATTCAAAAGCGGATATCAAGGCTGTTATGAAACAAAAGTATGACGATGATAAATCGTACAAAAATGACGGCCACGCCCTATGGCAGTTTGCCAATGAAGTTGCGGTCGGTGATATCGTGTTCGCCAAGCGCGGAATGGGTGTCATCGTCGGCCGTGGTGTAGTCGAGTCTGATTATATCTATGATACAAACCGTAGCGAATTCAAACACATCCACAAGGTGAACTGGACTCAAAAAGGAGACTGGGAACATCCGGGTCAGGCGGTTATGAAAACCTTGACCGATATTACGCAGTACACCGAGTACGTTGAAAAGCTGGAGGCATTGGTCTTGGGTGAATCGGATTTGCCCGAAACCGACGATGAACCCGAAATCCAATATCCCGATTACTCCGAAGCTGATTTTTTAAGCGAGGTATATATAGGCACAGAACGCTATGCAACCCTTAAAGGCTTGTTGCTCCGCAAGAAAAACGTGATTCTTCAAGGTGCGCCGGGCGTCGGCAAAACATTCGCTGCCCAGAGGCTTGCGTTCTCCATTATGGGTGAGAAGGATACGAGCCGCGTTAAAGTCGTCCAGTTTCACCAAAGCTACAGCTACGAGGACTTTGTGATGGGATATCGTCCAAACGAGAGTGGAGGTTTCACGCGCGCCGAAGGACCCTTTTACAAGTTCTGCAAGACCGCCGAAAGTGACGACGAACGCCCATACTTCTTTATCATAGACGAAATTAATCGTGGCAACCTCAGTAAGATTTTCGGCGAGCTGCTTATGCTGATTGAAGGCGACAAACGCGGTGAAAAGAATGCCCTTCGTCTGCTATATAAAGATGAACAGTTTTCTGTGCCGGAGAACATTCACATTATCGGTATGATGAATACGGCCGACCGTAGCCTTGCGATGATTGATTACGCACTCCGTCGCCGATTTGCCTTTTTCGATATGGAACCGGCATTTCAGTCCGACGGTTTCAAGGCACGACAATCCGCCATCCAGAATCCAAGGTTTGAT
This sequence comes from Clostridiaceae bacterium JG1575, assembly GCA_002838815.1. Classification (GTDB taxonomy): domain Bacteria; phylum Bacillota; class Clostridia; order Clostridiales; family Clostridiaceae; genus JG1575. The sequence continues at coordinate 14,444 of LQGW01000050.1, forward strand.
GCTTTGGTTTCGACAGTCGAGTCGCTGAACAAGACTATTGGCGAGGACGCTTCTCTGGGCGTTGGTTTTCGCATAGGCCACAGCTACTTCTGCACGAATGACATTGTAGACGATGCATGGATATCCTCCGTCATCGAATATGAATTGATGCCGCTTCTGAATGAATATTGGTTTGATGAGCCATCAAAGGTCGAGAGTTGGTCGGCTCGCTTAAGAGGTGTGGTGAATGGCTAAAAACGACAATCATCACATCCGCAACATCTACTATATGCTTTCCTATGCTTTTCAAACGCTGAAAGAAACAGGCTATAGCAATGTTGCCACCGAGGATTTCGATAATATACACGACCTCTTCGCGGCTATCCTTATTAGGGGTATTGGAACGCAAGTAAAGAGAGGTCTGCACCGAGATTATCTTCAGCGAGAAGATGCGCTCGCGGGAGTACGTGGCCAGATTCTCGTGTCTGAAACCATTAAGCAGCAGGCGAGGCCACAAGGCAGACTTGTATGTTCTTATGATGAGTTTGTGCCGGACTCACCGCATAATCAGGCACTGAAAAGCACGATGATTATGCTTTTGCGCCACGGCAATGTGAAACCAGAAAACAAAAAGTCGCTCCGAAAACTGCTTCTCTATTTTGCGGAGGTTACCGAGGTGCCTCCTACATCAGTAAGATGGGATGCTTTGAAGTACCACCGCAACAATGCCTCGTACCGAATGTTGCTGGGGATTTGCCGTCTTGCCGTCAAGGGATTGCTCTTAACCACAGAAAACGGAGCCAACCGGCTTGCCAGTTGGCTTCAAGACGAGGAAATGCACCGCCTATATGAGCGGTTTTTGCTTAACTATTTCAAAATGGAGCACACGGAGTTAGCTGTTAGCGCACCCTATATCGATTGGGACATCGACGGTAGCGAGCGCAGTATGTATTTGCCGATAATGAAAACTGATATTACTTTGCAAAGCAGCAACAAGCGGCTGATTATTGACGCAAAATACTACAGTCACACGATGCAGTATAATTCGTTATATGACAGCCGGACGTTTATATCCGGCAACCTTTATCAGATTTATACCTACGTCAAGAATAGTGATGTTGGAGCGACAGGCAACGTAGCGGGTGTTCTGCTCTATGCCATGACAGACGAAGCCATCACCCCGAATGAGGATATGACGATAGGCGGCAACCGTATCAGCCTAAAAACGCTCGATTTGGGGATGGACTGGAATTCAATTACAGCACAGTTGGATAGCCTTTGCAGTTGGTTGAAGTGCGCTTAGAATAAGCCAAGGTGGGGTTAAAGATGGATGGATTTGTTTTAACGATAACCATACTCGCTGCAGGGCTTGTACTCATCGTAGTGGATGCTTACTATTTCATTAGCACGCTGGCATCCATCCAGCCTCCTAACAATATGCTGGCGTTGGTAGAGAAAATTGAGATGGCCAAAGAACAGGCATTGCCCAATGGGCAATAGGGGTGTTCAGATTTAACGATTTGTTTTAGGGGTGTGCATTTTATCAATAGATAAGGTCTTAGCCACAAACCACTAGATGGGCTCTGTGAGCTACATCCGGTGGTTTTCTTTTTGTAAATTCGCGACTAAAAAGCGCTAATAAACGGATCTTTACGCAGCCTGAGCCTTAAGGCCTTTTGGTTCCTTTCAGGATTGAAAAAGTTCGTTTACGCTTGTGCTTTCCCGTTAAAATAGGTCGGTCGCTCCCTCCCTTGTTCTAAAAGTCTTAAATGACTAAAAGAGCACCCATCGCCTTAGACTGCCTCAGCGAAAACCGCCTCTTCCATTGCATTCGTTCTACCGGCGGATGGATCCAAGGGCTTCTTCTTTTTAGTTGCTGAAGTCCTTTTTCAACGGTCGTCGTTTTTTAAGCAAGACTTCAAAATAGATGAATGAGGGAAATAAGGAGCAGACAGAAAACTGATTCAGGCACTGAAGCTTTAATGGATGATCGTTTCAAGATCCGCTCTGATCTGGTCCCTCATTCTTTTGACTCCATTGAAAACATGGACGGATTGATACAATGATGATTCTAAGCTAATATAAAGGTAACCACAGCTGGGGGAAGTGTCTCAACCGACCAATCACGCGCAAATTGCGGAATGTGAGGGAAAATAATGAGAAAGCCTTTTCTTATTGCAATGGCAGGGATATTGTTGTTAGCTGCTTCTGGCTGTCAATCTTCTTCGAATAATAACAATTCCCAAGCGACGACTGGAATGCAACAGAATCAATCCACCGAAACAGCGGGAAATTCAGGAGCGGCACCGCAAAAGGATTCGCCCACTGAACCACCAGCAAATGGAGAAGGACAAAAAGTAGTTTTCTTGAACAAGGTCTCCCTGGAATACCCTAAAGATGAGTTCATTACCAAAATCTATCACGACGGGGTGGAAGATTCCGCGAATCTTTTTGGAGGCAACATGAAAATAGGGGAGCGAACGCTCAATGTCTATCTCTACGACTATAAGAAAGATACGGCACTGCTCATGGGTGATAGCTTCAAAGAACTGATGGCTTCGTTCAAGGAGTCAATGGAAACTTATGAAGAAAAAACCATTGCGGGCCGGCCGGCCTTTCTAATCTCGGGTTCAAACCAAGCATCGTTCTACTTGGATATTGACCAAGAGCATGTTCTCGTATTAGGGATTGGGTCTGATGATGCGAAAAACATTCTAGAAGGAGACATCGTTACCCACATTATCAACAGTGTTAAAATTCTCAATGCCAAGTAAGGGTTGAACTGTATTTAGACTGTGCTTATGAGGCACGGATCCCAGCTAACGGGGATGCCACAAAAAACCTACTCAGGTGTTTTGTGGCATCCCCTGTTTGCATTTTTTCTGCGCCGTCTCATCATGTTGCATTGCATCTACCTTTCAGCAGATTTACAATATGGAAAAAGGACAAAGGGTGATCCATGTGAAAATTCAAAATGTTGTAATTGCTGGTGGTGGCGTCCTCGGTAGCCAAATTGCTTTTCAGGCCGCTTACTGCGGGTTTAATGTAACCTTGTGGCTCAGAAGCGAAGGAAGCATTACAAGGACGCAACCAAAGCTTGATCATTTGAAACAGGTCTATAGCGATACGATTCGCCTCATGGCAACCGATGAGGGCAAAACACCTCTTCATTGGGCTAGAGGCATCGCTGATTACCAAGACTTTAACGAGCAAGAGTGTCTGCAACGGGTGGAGACAGCCTATCAAAACATCAAAATTGAAATCGACATGGGGAAGGCCGTCCACGATGCGGACCTTGTCATTGAGTCCATGGCGGAGAATTTAGAGGATAAGATTGCCTTTTATAAGCAACTCGCAGCGGTTTTGCCCAGTTCGAGCTTAATTGTCACCAATTCTTCCACGTTCTTGCCCTCGAAGCTGGCAAAATTCACAGGGCGCCCCGATAAATACCTATCGTTACATTTCGCGAATTCCATTTGGAAGAACAATACCGCAGAAATAATGCCTCATGGGGGAACGGCTCCTGAAAATTTTGACAAAATCATGGAATTTGCTAAAGAGATTCGCATGATTCCTTTGCCAGTGCGCAAGGAGAAAGCCGGATACCTTTTGAATTCCATGCTCATTCCGCTGCTGTTCTCTGGCATGGATCTTTACGTCAATGGAATCTCAGATCCCGAGAGTATTGATAAGGCTTGGACGCTGGGAACAGGATCGCCCAAAGGTCCTTTCCAAATTCTTGACACCGTTGGGCTGGTCACTGCGTATAACATCGTGCAAAACTACGTCAAAGTGCCCTCATTTTTAGCCCCCTACAATTTCAAGGGCATGTCGAAGATGCTGAAAAAATACATTGATGAAGGCAAGCTGGGGGTATCCTCTGGAGAAGGGTTCTACCGCTACGAACCTTAAAAGTTCAAAGGCACCGATCCGCGTGACACCCCATCGCTACTCTTTGCCGAAGATAATCTACCGACGCCGGTCCCCTCAGGGGGATCGGCGTCGTTTTTTCTTTTTCAGTCCACCAAACAACCAGCAGTGGAGAACGTATTAGATCTTTAACGGTCCCAAATAGGGGCAAGGGCTCCCCCACCGGATCCGGCCAAAGGGACCAATGGGTTGGGGGGCGTCGAGGAGATTGCCCCTAATTCGAACGATTGCCGTCATCCCCTTATTTTTAGCGCAACGGAGTGCTTTTTCTTGTTCGTTGGGGACACTTAGCCCCCAACGATTAAGAGGCGACGGTAGAAGGGGTTGAAGCCGCTTGGAACCAATGAACCCACTGCTCGATGCCTTCTTTTTTCTTACTTTCTTTTTTATAAATCAAGTAATTGTCCAAGGGCGGTAAGCTCTCGCCCAGGAGCGGGACGGAGAGGAGGGTTCCGGAGGCAAGTTCCCGTTCAACGAGTTTTTGCGGTAAAAAAGTATAGCGTTCTCCGCGCGTTAAAAAAGGAAGAATTTTCACGCCCACATCGATATCCAAGGGAAAATGATGCTGAGCTGGAAAGAGCCAGTGTTCGGTGGTTTTGTCCAGATAGCTGGAATAAAGAATAGGCAGATGCTTGATGTCCTGGATGCAGAGGCCTTGTGCGTGGATGCGGTTTTGAGCGCCTGTGACTAAGAGCATGGAGTCTGAGGGCAAGGCGTTGCAGATATATTCAGGAGAATCCAGGGGGTGATGGGTAAACCCCACATCCAATTGGTCTGCCTTCAGTCGCTGAAGTATGTTTCTTGAATGTAGCAAAATCATACGCACAGCGAGGTTGGGGCATTGAACGAGAGAATCCTCCAAGTGATGGGCTAAAAAGGAATCGTAATAATAAAAGACGGAACCTACTTGCAGGTGGTCGGAAAAGGTGCTGCTCATACCCACCTGCTTCATGGCACAGGCTTCCAGTTCAACAATTTGTTTTGCGTAGTCCAACAAGGCGTGACCGGCCATGGTCATTTCGCAGGCTCCATAGCTCCTACGAAATAATTCCTTGCCTAATTCTTTTTCTAATTCCTTTATTCGAATGCTGACGGTGGACTGAGAGACGAAAAGGGCCTGGGCGGTCTTTGTAAAACTTCCATTGTCCGCCAAAGATAAAAATGTTTTCAAATAGTCAATGTTCAAGGGTTTTTAAGGCCTCCCATTAATAAAATGCATGAACTTCATTAAAATAAATCACTTCAATCATGGTAGCATGGCCGCTATAATGGTTCAAGGTTAGTTAAGGCTAACCTAAAAAATTAACATGAGGGAGTATAGTTCATGAAACGAAAGGGCATTGTAATTCTTTCTATTCTAATGCTGTCCATGATTGTAGGTTGTTCTCGTACGGGAGACAGCTCAAAAAATGGCACACAGGCCGCCCCATCCAATAAAAAAGAGATGGTGGTGTCCATCAAGGGGGAACCTTCTAAAGGATTCGATCCGGCGTTTGATTGGCCGGGCCTTGGAGAGCCTCTTTTTCAAAGCAAGCTGATCGTCTTTGATCAAAACAACAACCTCGTCAATGATTTGGCTACGGAGCGCACTTTAAGCCCCGATGGGACCAAATGGACTTTGAAGTTGCGCGGGGATGCCCTTTGTTCTGACGGCAAAAAACTCACCGCCAAGGATGTGGTCTTCACGTTTGATAAGGTTCGAAAAACCACTTCCTATATTGATTTATCCAATTTAAAGTCCGTGATGGCCAAAGACGATACCACGGTGGAATTTTTGCTCGATCACCCCGATTCCACCTTTTTATACACTGTAGCCCGCATTGCCATTATTCCTGAACATGCCTACGGCCCCAATTATGCCCAGCACCCCATTGGATCGGGCCCTTACCGCTTTGTGGAATGGAAAAAAGGGGAGAAGCTCATCGTGGAGGCCAACCCTCTCTACTATGGGAAAAAACCCAATATGGACCGTGTGACCTTTCTTTACTTGGATTTGGATGCGAGCTTTGCCGGCGCCCAAAGACAGGAAATTGATGTGGCTCGGGTGAGCATGGCCTACAACCTTCAAGAAATCCCAGGGTATACAAAGCGCAATATTGAAACCATGGATATCGTCTCCTTGAGTCTACCCAGCGTGCCAAGAGGACGCTACAAAATGGAGGGAGTGCCCATTGGCAATGATGTTACTTCAGACACTGCGCTGCGCCGCGCGCTTTCCTATGCCATGGACCGAGAGGGGATCTGCGCCAACGCCCTCAACGGCGCGGCTCGCCCCGTATATTCTCATAATCCCGGCATGCCCTGGGACAACGCCAGCAACAAAATTCCCAATGCAGATGTGAACACAGCGAAGAAAATACTGGAAGAAGGCGGCTGGGCGGATCGAGACGGCGATGGCATCGTTGAAAAAAACGGCGTCAAGGCGCAATTCACCCTTCTCTATACGCCGGGAGAAGTCGAACGTCAAGCGGTGGTTTTGGGCGCGCAAGAGAGCGCCAAAACCATTGGAGTTCAAATTGATCTGGTCTGCAAGCCTTGGGATGAGATCGCTCGAGAAAAGGGCATCTACCGAGACGCCTATCTCTTTGGCAAGGGAGCGGACAGCCCTTTTGAAATCTACACCAACTACAGTTCCGACCGAATCGCCAACTATAATACCAATTCACCCAGCTACGGCAATCCCAAGACAGACGCCTATCTCAATCAAGCCATACGAACAACGGATACGAAGGAAGCCATGGCGCTTTGGAAAAAAGCTCAGTGGGATGGCAGCCATGGCGTGAATTCTCTGGGAGATTCGCCCTTTATTCCCATGGTGGCCTTCCATCACACCTTTTTTATTCGCAACGGCGTAGATCTTGGATCGTTTCGGCCCGCCCCGCATCGAGGGGCATATTGGATTACCGTTGAAAACATCAAGGATTGGTCTAAAAAGTAGATGGGGGAGCACCGAACCAAAAGAAGGCCCCAAGCGGGCCTGGAGAGGGGAAAATAATCATGAAGAAAGTGGGGAAAGTCGTCGCTAAGCGCTTGTTGCACCTTGTATTGGTGCTGTTTGCCGTCAGCGTCGTATGTTTCATCTTAATGAAGTTCTCGCCCATCGATCCCATCGTGGCCTATATGGGGGGAGAACATACCTCCCTGCCGCCCGAGCAGATCGCTTCGCTCAGAGAATACTGGGGGGTGGATGAAGGCTTTGTGCTGCGCTATGTGAAGTGGATTCGCGGACTCTTACAGGGGAATATGGGCCAAAGCATTCTCTATAATATGCCGGTGAAAGAGGTTATTTTGGAGAAAGCCTCCGCATCGCTGTTGTTAATGATCACCGCATGGACGCTCTCAGGGGGGTTCGGGTTTCTCCTGGGAGTGGTTTCCGCTATGAACCAAGGAAAATGGCTGGACCAGGCGATCAAGCTTTACTGCCTGACGTTGGCGTCCGCTCCGGTATTTTGGGTGGGAATCCTCTTATTGATCGTTTTTTCAGTCAATCTTGGGTGGTTTCCCTTTGGATTGAGTGCGCCCATTCAAACCGCCGCCGTCCAGGTCAGTTTGGGACAGCGTCTCTACCATTTGATTCTTCCAGCGCTGACCCTTAGCATCACGGGGGTGGCGAGCATCGCCCTGCACACAAGACAAAAGCTTTTGGACATCTTGGAAACAGAATATGCGCTTTTCGCCAAAGCACGGGGAGAATCCAAGTGGATGGTGCTGCGACGGCATGGGTTGCGAAACATTCTTTTGCCCGCTATTACGTTGCAGTTTGCCTCTTTGGCTGAAATATTCGGTGGGTCCACTTTGGCCGAAACGCTCTTCTCCTATCCCGGTCTTGGCAATGCGGTGGTGGAGGCAGGATTAAAGAGCGACTTGTCGCTCTTGGTCGGCATCAGCCTATTTGCCGCGGCCTTTGTGTTCACCGGCAATCTCATCGCTAATTTTCTCTACGCTTTAGTGGATCCACGAATCCGGGAGGGCTATGCCAATGAACGCTGAATCTTTGGAGTGTACCGCCCCAAAAGCCCGTTGGAACAAACGGCAAAAAACCCTGGCCGTCATTCTCGTTTGTTTGGTCCTTTTATTGACCCTCACCATATGGGGGAATCTTTTGGGGGAGAAGGATATGCCCGTACGCTTTTCACAAAAAGGCCTTCGCCCGTCCCTGGCGCACCCCTTTGGCACGGATTGGTTCGGCCGCGACATGTTTTTACGTACGGTGAAAGGCCTTTCCCTAAGCATCTTCATCGGAATGATCGCCTCCTTAAGCAGTGGGATCATTGCGGTGGTGCTGGGAGTTTCTGCGGCGCTGGGGGGGCGAAAAGTCGATGCCCTCATCGGCTGGCTGACCGATGTGTTCATGGGCATGCCGCATTTTATCTTTCTTTTACTGATCTCTTTTGTGGCCGGCAAGGGGGCTAAGGGCATCGTTATTGGCATCATTCTAACGCACTGGACGCATATTTCCCGAGTGATACGGGCAGAAGTTTTACAGATCCGTTCCAGCCAGTACGTTCAGGCTGCCCGAGGCTTTGGCAAGAGTGGTTGGTTCATCGCCAAAAACCATATGCTGCCCCACATCATGCCTCAGTTTTTGGTGGGACTGATTTTGATGTTTCCCCATGCCATTTTGCATGAAGCTTCCTTAACCTTTCTAGGCTTTGGCCTCTCACCGCACCAGCCGGGCATCGGGGTCATTTTATCGGAGTCCCTCAATTACCTGAGTACTGGTCAGTGGTGGATTGCGTTGATGCCGGGCTTGTCCCTTTTGGGGATCGTACGTCTCTTTGATGTTTTAGGGGAGCACGTTGGTGCCCTCATCGATCCCAAACGCGCCAACGAATAGGAGGGCAGCACATGGAAACCCAAAAACCATTATTGGAGGTCCGAGACTTCGCGGTGGGCTTTCACCAGTACGTCAACGGACTGCATCAGCGGGACCTGCGGGTCATTCATAACTTTACCTTAACGATCGATCGCGGGGAGATCTTAGCGGTGGTCGGAGCCAGTGGTTCGGGCAAGAGTCTGCTTGCCCATGCCATCATGGGCATTTTGCCGACCAACGCATACACCAGTGGCTCGATCTACTTTAAAGGGGAAGAACTCACCGAGTCACGACAAGAAGCCTTGCGGGGCAAAAGCATCGCTTTAATTCCTCAGTCGGTTGCTTATCTTGACCCGCTGATGAAGACGGGAGAGCAAATTCACCGTCCCCTGGATCGTAAAAAGAAATCCCTCGACGGCTTTTTAAAGCGCTTCCAGCTCTCGGAAAAAACAAGGGATCTTTATCCCTTTCAACTCTCAGGCGGTATGGCAAGACGCGTGCTCATCGGTACGGCGCTTTATTCTGGCGCAGAGCTTGTTTTAGCGGATGAACCCACCCCGGGGTTGCATCAGTCGGTGGTGGATGAAACGCTGCAGGCGCTCCGCTCCTTAGCAGACCAAGGCTGCGGGATTCTACTTATTACCCACGACATCGACTTGGCTTTTATTGTGGCCGACCGCATTGCGGTCTTCAACCAAGGCGTTTCCGTGGAGACCGTAGACGCCAAGGCGTTTGAGCAGTCGCCCGATCACGTTCGGCATCCTTATAGCAAAGCTCTTTGGCATGCCCTGCCGCAAAATGGATTCCATTCCCAGCCAGGGGTAGACTATTCGACATTCAATGAGCCCCTTCCAGACGAAGCAAGAGGAGATGGAACATGCTAGAGGCAAAAAACATATGGTATCACTATCCGACAAGCCGCCAGTGGATCCTCTCGGGGGTTTCGCTCAACGTCAGAGCCGGGGAGGTAGTGGGTCTTGTGGGTCCCAGCGGCCGCGGGAAAAGTACTCTTGGGAAGATTCTCGCCGCTCAAATTCGGCCGCAAAAAGGAGAGGTGCTTTTGGATCAAAACCCTTTACCCCAAAACACATTTTCTCCTGTGCAGCTTATTTTTCAACATCCCGAGCTTTCTGTAAATCCCAAGTGGCGCATGCAAAAAACGCTGGATGAAGCAGGTCCCTACGAGGAGGAGCTGCGCGTGAGCCTAGGCATCCGAGACGATTTTTTAAAGCGTTGGCCCAATGAACTCTCTGGCGGAGAGCTGCAGCGCATTTGTGTCCTGCGGGCGTTGAAAAAAGAAACCCGATTCATCATTGCCGATGAAATCAGCACCATGCTCGACGTCATCACCCAGTCACAAATCTGGAATCTCCTCTTAGAGTATGCCAAAGCCCACGATATCGGGATCTTGGCCATTACGCACAACCCCCACTTGGCCAAAGCCATCTGCCATCGCCTGGTTCATTTGGACGAGCAAGCGAGCGGATAAGGTATCGTAAATTGCGCGCAATTTAAAAAAGACACGGCCGGTTCAACACTTGGTAAAATTGATTTGAGGAAAAAACATACCAAGGAGGAAGCCGTCCGTGTCTGAGAAGAGTATAAAGTTGAAGGAAGAAGCCATAAAGGGCGAATTAGGTGAAATAGTGCGCCAGAGCGTAGAAGATACGCTCAATGCTCTGTTAGATGAGCAAGCGCTCTCGATGGACGAATGCGAGCCGATCTGAGCGAAGCGATGGGGGTAAAGATACAAGAGCTGGCAGCCATCGTCGAAAGCTCTTCAGGAAGGCTGGAGAGGTAGATCTAAAAGTTCCTAGACTACGCACGATTCCCTTCGAGACTGCAATTATCGAGGGGTACAACCGTAGATAAATCAGTGTTGAAGAAGCCCTTGTTGAACTGTACCTGGCTGGCGTTTTTGTCAGACGAGTTGAGGACATCATCGAAGCTCTTTGGGGCTCCAGCGTAAGTGCAAAAACGGTCAGCAAGCGAAACAAGAAGGTCTGCGTCAAGAACGATGAATGGCGGCAGAGAAAGCTTTTAGTGGCTTACCCTTATGTCTATTTAGATGGCATCCATCTCAAGCGTGACTGGGGCGGAAGCTATGAAAATATCGCCATTCTAGTCGCTATGGCAGTTAATGAAGAAGGGCAGCGAGAAGTGATAGGAGCTTTCGAAGGCATGAAAGAAGACAAGGAAGTCTGGATCAACTTCCGGACAAGGTTAAAAGGAAGCGGGCTACGGGGACCCCAACTATTCGTAGGCGATTAATATTTGGGGCATCTGGAAGCCTTTAACCAGGTGTATCCAGATGCGAAATACCAGGGTTGTACCGTCCACGTTTACCGCAATGTCTTTACGGGCGTCCCTCGTAAAAAGAGCCGTGAAGTCGCAGCCATGCTCAAGGCTATATACGCTCAGGAAAATCAGCAAGTAGCCTTGGAAAAAGCGAAGAGCGTCGTCCAAAAGCTGAAAGAAATGAGGCTCAAAAAAGCAGTTAAGAAGGCTGAAGCATCCATAGCAGAAACCGCAACCTATATGGATTTTCCAAGTCAACAAGGGTTGAAGATCCGAAGCAACAATGCGTTTGAGCGCTGGAACCGTGAGATTCGTAGACGAACAAGAGTGGTTGGCGCTTTTTTGGATGGAGAATCTGCACTCATGCTCGTCTTTGCTCGATTACGATATATGGAGGATCGCCAATGGGGATGTAAACGCTATTTGAACAGGAAGCATTTGGAAGCACAAAAGCTTGATGCGTTGTTCGACAAGCAAACGGTGTCGTAAAAGATCCGCCCAGTGAAAATGTCTGCACCCCCGACATCAAAGAAAGCCTACTTAGAGTGTTTGTTTACACTCTGTAGGCTTTCTTCTTTGTCAACGCTTAAAGGTCATCACTTAAACTTAATTTCGATAAATCCCTAACTGAATGTCCCTTAGGGTGCCTTTTTTTGCGTGTTTGCAAGGGCAAGGATTATTGCTCTAAAAGAAACTGTTCCAAGGTTCCCTTTTTGTGTGCTTTCTTCATGGCTTTGATGTCGTGGGGATCCAAATGCACAAACATTTGTATTTCCCCATCGGCGTTGCGGCCCACAATGGCTTCTCCATCTTGAGAGCCCTTATAGTCTCTGGAAACAGACACACAATATTTTTTAAAGATTTTTGTAGCTTCTTCGGCCAGGTGCTCCCGATCCTTTACGTACTCTTCCACCATGGCATCGGGAATGTAAACCGAGTCCACGAGCGTCATGCCGTCCACCTTCACCGGGAAGCGCATTCCATCGATTTCTTCGTATTTTTTCGTCATCTGGGGGAGCCCTCGCTTTCTTTAATTGACCTCATTATACAAGAAGAGGCTCCGTAGAAAAAGGGAGAACAAAAAAATGGGAGGCCGCCCCTTTAGCCAAGCGGCAATGCAATCAAAAGATGTAAACAAGAGGTTAAATGGCCCACAGGCCTCGCTCCTAGCGCTATAATAAAGGGCATGAATCCCCTTTGGCCCGCGTTGACATAAAAGGAGAATGCCCCGTTGAAAAAAACCATCCAGTCTACAGCTCGTTTTTTAGTCTTGGGCTTTCTTTGTTTGATCTTGCCGGGGACAGTCGTAAGATATTTCCTTGTAGGGGCCCTGCGCCATTCTCTTTTGCCCCTTTTTGCGTTTTTGATCGGCGGACTCTACATTCTTTTTTCTTTTTTTGTGCTGCGTTGGGCGGTGGCGGATCCTCAGCGGGTAGCTGCACAAGCTGGTTTGAAGCATGAGCAACGTGTTTGGATCCTCATCGGTCTGGGTCTGATGCTTCGGTTGCTTTTTCTCTTTTTTTCCAAGACGGCCCCGCATTCGGATTTTCTCACGATGTATGAAAGCGCCCGCGTGTCCTTGGGAGGAGATTATCAGGCTTTTTTCGGCAATGGCTATTTGGCCCGTTTCCCGCATTTAATTTGGACGGTGCTCTTAGAGCGCAGCCTCATGGGTTTTTTGGGGACGTCCCCGCGAGTGATCCAGCTTTTTTTGTGGGGACTCTCCGGCCTGAGCTTATGGCTCTTATATTGTGTGGCTCAGCGCATTTGGGGCGCGGCCCGAGCTATGGGCGCTCTGACGTTGTTTGCTCTTTTTCCAGCTTACATTTTTTACCCTGCGGTGTTGGCTACGGAAAATATAGCGCTGCCGCTTTATTTGGGATCCCTTTTACTCCTTTTGAAAGCCTTAGGGAACGAAGAAGAACAAGAACCCAAGAAGAGCTACCTCACGGGTCCTCGTCCCGTGAGATTTCTTTTGGGTTCGGGGGCGCTGCTGGCCCTGGCGAATATGTTCCGTTTTGTCGGATATGTGTTTTTCATCGCTTGGCTGTTGGTCCTTTGGCTCCACGGGAGTTCCTGGCGCCGAAAAATCGCCGCCACGCTTTTGTTGGGCGCCTCTGCTTTGCTCGTTTCAGCGGTCATGGATGTGATCCCGCGCACCCTTGGGGTGACCGATCGATGGATTCACGATGGCCGAGAACCGGCCGTCACCTCGATATTAAAGGGCACGAACTTTTCCTCTGGCGGCATGTATAACGAAGAGGATGCCAACATCTTCGCTGAAATGGGCTTTGATTCGGCGAAAACCAAGAAAGAGGCTTGGGTTCGGATCCATGAGAGACTTCGGCAGATGGGTCCGGGCAAAGGGCTTCTCCTGGCCGGGCGCAAACTGCTGAATAATTGGACCAGTGGAGACTTTTTAGCGTTGGACTGGCTCGCGCACAGCGACAACGAGGGAGGGGCGGTTCTCAAAGGCTCAAAGTGGGTGCTTTGGGGCATGGGAGAAGGTGCCACTCTTTGGTATTTGGGGCTTCTTATGCTGAGCTTTTATACGCTTTGGCATCAAAAAGCGCCCCGGGACCTGCTGACGGATCTGTGCGTCCTTTTGCTGGCGGGCATCATGCTCTTTTTGCTATTGATCGAAAGTCACCCGCGCTATGGGCTCATTGCGGCTTGGATTTTTCCTCTTTTGGCCAGCGGTGCCCCGCTTGAGCGCCTGCTGGGCTCGTCTTCGGGAAAAAGTGCTCCTTCTGGTCCTGCTCGCACCGTGCTTGCCGAGGAATCCAGTCCCGCTCACTCAGCGCTTAAAAAGCGACCATAAACGGCGCCCCAAGGATCCATGGCGAAACGATGGAAAGCCATGAATCCTTGGGGTTTTTGAGGAAGAAAAGAGTTTAGCGCGCTGGAGGCTTTGGATTCTTGTGGGACGTCCTTTTGAACCCCCTTCGGCTGCGGCGGGTGTAATAAAGGAGGAGAATGGTGGAAAAAAGAGAGATGAGGGCGCCCGCCAAGCGACCGGGGGTGCGATAGGAGAAGGCCACCGAGTGCTCGCCTTTTGGAACATCCAAGGCCATCATGCCCAGGGTTTTTCGGATGGGAACGGGCTCCCCGTCCACTTGGGCCGTCCAGCCACGATCCCAGGGGACGCTGAAAAAGTAGGTCGTGGCTTTGGGGGCATTCGCACGGCCGCCAAAGCCGTCCGTGGTGCGCCAGAAATTTTGCACGCTTTGAGTCCTTTTTTCTTGCGCAAGGGAGAGCGGGTCGGGGGGAAGCGAGGATTTCATGGGCGAGAGGTGCGTGGGCGCTTTCTCTCCCTTAGGCAAAACCAGAGCGTCCATCAAAAAAGCAGGTCGCTGTGGGAGGGGAATGTCCAGCAGCGCTTCTTTAGTTAAATAATGGGTCAAAGGGAAACCAAGCGGAATAAAGGCAGGATTTTCAAGAATCCACAAATCGCCGATGCCGCTGGTTCTTTTAGTCACGAGGGAATACCCCGGTTTTAAGTCGGTTTCCACAAGGTAGCGGACGGAAAGAAGGGTTAAAAGGTCTCGAGGTTCTTCAGGAAAGAGGCTCGCAGCTATTTTTTCAATGCCCACGGCTCGGAAAAACTCATCGGTAGCGGGCGAATTGGTGGACGTGAAGGAATTGACCGAGGGGACATGACGAATCATGGAAAGATTCCATCCGGGATCAAAGGTATAAAATCGGTAGTTCTCTTCATGGTCTCCGGGAGGAACCAAGGGAAGATGCCGAAGATTTTGAAAATAGCCCCGGGCATAGGCGGCCTGCTCCTCAGCGTGAAAGCCACGATAAAGACGGAGGCTCGTTTGCCCCGTGAACACACTAAAAAGAACCACAAGGCATAAAAATGCCGGCGCCCTTCGGCGCGGCGGCAAGAACAGACAGACCGCCGTTCCTATAAAACCGGACAATGAGGTCCAGGTCAAAGCGCTCAAGGATTCTGGGTGGATAAGGAAGGGGCGCAAGGGGCCATAGGAAAGCAGCAGCGAGAAAAGGAGCGTCAGGGAGCCTACGAGAGCTAAGCTTTGAAGGCAAAGGCGACGCGGAGCCTCTTCCAAGGTTTGCATCGTCAAGACGATCATCAAAAGAAGGGGCATATAAAACCAGCGAGCATAGTAAAAGGCGTTCCCAAGGGTGAAGGAGGCGTTGAGAACGGGGATCGCCATAAAAAGCAACAAGACGCCCAGGGGCTTTCGGAATACGGTGGGCTTTTTGAGAGCTGCGGGCAAAAGCCCCAGCCCCACGCAGGGGAGGTATAAGGAGGCCGAAGAAAAATCGAAGCCCTCGCCAATGGTTTGGTGAATCATGGCCTCCGGCGGGAAAAAGAAGGCTTTTAAAATCAGGAGGATCCGTTCTTTGGGATAAAGAAGAAAGTGATCGGCTGCGAGCGTTTGCCCAGCCTTTGGGCTGTTGAAAATAAAAAGCGCGGAGGGCAAAAGGAGCACCGCGGCGCAAAGAACGCCCAAAAGAGCCTCGGGAGCGGCCTTTTTTAAGTTCTTCCAAAAGCCCCGCCAGCCTTTTTGAGGATAACGCAGGAGAAAATAAACGAGTAGGAAGAGGGCCTCTCCGAAAAAGAAAAAGTAGTTGACCAGGGCACAAAGGGCAATGGAGAAGGCAAAAACACCGCGCCGTCCCTCCAGCAGGAGTTCATCCAAGGCATAAAGAGCCAGGGGGAATAGAGCCATCACTTCATGAAAATGGTAGTACATGAGGTTTAGGGAATTGAAGCCGGCAAAGGCATAAAGCAGGGCGCCCGCCACGGCCCATAGGGGATTTTTGGCATAGCGTTTGAGCCAAAGAAAGGCCATGAGGGCCGCCAAAACATACTTGAGCATGTAAAGCCATCCCACGAGGTACGGGAAGGCTTCAGGAGGAAAGAGAAAAGAAATCCAAAAAAAGGGACTTCCCAAGGTATAAAAGCCAAAGGCGCCCAAAAAGGGGACGCCTAAGTCGGTGTACCAGTCCCAGTTCGTCGCGCCGTGACGCAACGCCCAATTGCTGTGCATGGAGAAGGGAATCTGTTGGTGGTTGAAATCAGAAATGAGGGCAAAGCGACCGCCATCTTGCCAAAGAGCCGGCAAAAAAAGCGCCAGTGCACAGCCGGCGGATAAAAACAGCACCCAGCGTAGCGCTTTAGCGGGGGAGATGTTTTCCGTAGGGGTCAAAAGGGGCATCTTTTGCATGTTGAAATCCTCTCATATCGGCGATGATGTAGTTGGGACGATCACGGGACTCATCATAAATGCGCCCAATGTATTCTCCGATGATTCCAAGGGAGATCAGCTGAACGCCCGCAAAGAACGTGACCGCCGTCATAAGGGACGTCCAGCCCTGATCCGTGTAGCCAAAAAACTTCTGCAAAATGGAGTAGATTAAAACAATAAAGGAGATCAACACCGTAACAAAGCCAAGACCTGCCACAAGCTTCAAGGGCTTGGTGGAAAAGCTGAGAATTCCATCCAAGGCAAGTTTGAGCATTTTACGCAGCGGGTAGTGGGTTTCCCCGGCAAAGCGTTCTTTGCGCTCGTACAAAAGCGCTGTTTGCCGAAACCCCACCCAGCTGACCATGCCGCGGATGAATTTGTTTTTCTCAGGCATTTGGCGGAAGGCTTCCACGACCGATCGGTCCATGAGGCGAAAGTCCCCCGTGTTTTTGGGGATCTTGGTATCGCTAAGCTGATCCAAAAGCTGATAAAACCAGCGAGCCGTGGCAAGCTTAAATCGGCGTTCTCCTGCTCTTTTTTTGCGTTCCCCATAGACGACCTCATAGCCTTTTTGCCATGTTTCCACCATCTGAGCGATGAGTTCTGGAGGATCCTGAAGGTCGGCATCTATGAGGATGACGGCATCGCCGCAGGCGTTCAAGATGCCCGCGGTGACGGCATTTTGGTGTCCAAAATTTCGGGAGAAATGAATGACCCTCACCCGCTCGTCCTCGGCCTGTAGTTCATTTAATATGGTCCCCGTGCCATCGGAACTTCCGTCGTTGACGTAAATGATTTCTGAATCATAGGGCAAGGGAGTCAGCACTTTTGAAAGACGCCGATGACATTCTCGGGCCACGGCTTCTTCTTTGTACATGGGAACCACAACGGATATTAGCATGAATACGCTCCTTGATGAGAGTTTAAACGGGGGGGGGGTAATAATTCTAATCTATATGCAAACGGGGACTTCGTCAACGAAGATCCGCCTTCGCCCCAAAGAGAACTCCGGGTCGAGGGACTGGAACAAAGGAACCTTTGGTAGGCGATGCACTAGAAAATGCCTGCAAGATTTAAATTGAACGGTCCTAAGAATCTAGAGCCGAGGGGCTGATTTTTCAGCCTGATTTAATGAATTCTTGAGACAATAGGATCCATAGAAGCTCGGGAAAAAGCAACGAAGGCCCCATGCTTTGATGGTATAATGTGAAGGGTATAAGGGCTTTTTGAAAGGTGGGATGACGGATGAGAAGCAATTGGCTCCAGGATATGTTGAAAACCTTGGGTCTTGGCCAGCGGGTTCCTGAAGAAACGATTGAGCGGCGGCTTGAAAAAACAAAATACAAAATGACCCTTTTAAAACGTGAAATAAGAAGTCTTGAAAAAAGATTGTTGAATTTAAAAACCTTGATCAAGATCAATTCCTCAGTGTCGGGCCTTGTCATCTTGTTTAATTTTATTCGCTTTTCGTGGACCGGTATTTTTCTAGCCATCGGCTATAATGTGGTGTCCAACATCATCCTTAATTCCAGAAAAACCCACCTAAAGCAAAGCATGGATCATTCCGAGGAGGATATGAAAGCCCTCGCGGAATCCCTCGAGGAAATGTTGGCCCGTCAGGTGACGCCTACGGATCCCGTGCCAGAAGATTCTTACGTGGATGCTGAAATCATTGAAGAAAATGTGGCGCAGGAGTCGGTCCAAGAGCCCTCGCAAAAGGCCGGTTCCTTTGGGAATTCTTCAGACCCCTTCGGCGTCTTCAATGAAGCTCAAGTCGCCTACGCACGGCTGGAAGAATTGCGCCCCATGGTGCGTGAAATGGAGCAACACGACCGGGAGATGGCCGTATTGTTTCAAAACGCTTGGCAATCCGCCGTCAAAGTGGGCAATTACATTAAGGACGATCGCGAAAAGGAAGGCCGATCCTTCCGTTTCTTTAATCAGGTCGAAACGCTCTATGAATGGACGCAAGGTCTTCTTGACCTTGAGCGCAGCGAAGTTTATGACTCTCTGATGGTCAATGTAAAGGCCAATGCGCAAAAAGCCTTGCCGGTACTTCAGGCCAAAATAGACAATGAGTATTATAAATTGATCAATCCGAAAATCATGGATCTGGAAGCTGAGATGGAAGTTATGTCCAAAGAAAACATCTAGCGAACCGGCTTTTGGGTTGAAAACACCGTGCAATCTGCGAGGAACCCGCAAAAAGTGCGGTGTTTGTCAATAAAGAGCCAAGGACTTTTGCAAAGAGAGCGCAAGCGGCGCAACAATCGAAGGAGGCAGACCATGAAGCGGGATTGCTGTTTTGAAGAAGCGGGAAAGTGGTTTCGCTATCGAGCGGCAGCCATCATCGTTCAAAAGGGCTGTGTGCTTTTGGCGCAAAACGATCATGCGGATTATCTTTACTCCGTGGGCGGTGGCGTCCACCACGGAGTAAAGCGCTCAGGAGGCTGTTCAACGAGAGGTGCTTGAAGAAACCGGCATTTGCTATGAAGTGGATCGCCTGGCCGTCATTCATGAAAATTTTTTCACCGAAAGCGACGGACTTTTGGCGCAGAAAGTCTGTCATGAGGTTGCTTTCTATTTTTTGATGCGCCCGAGCGAAGGCGAAGACCTCCTTTTCAAGACGGGGGTGACGTCTTTCGGCGCCCAGGAGTGGGTGCGTTGGGTTCCCATTGCGGATTTGGGCCAGTATAAGCATTATCCTTTATTCTTAAAGGAATATCTCGAGTCCATGCCAAGAGAGGTCGTGCATCTTCTAAGCGATGAACGAAAGCAAAAAAAGTAAGGCCTTATGGGCTCCTCTTGTCCTGGCCGCTCAAGCGCCTCTTCCAGGCGGCAAGGTTAGGGGGCGGATGCATGGGTCAAGGCCGCATAACTTGCCCATAAGGCCCGCTGCAGCGCATTCACGTAGCGATCGAAGGCTTCTTTATGACCCGCTCGCAAGAGAGGATCCAGCGCACGGCGCTGCAGCGTGGTGATTTCCAGCTGAATGCCTGCGCTTCGAAGGTTTTGATTGACGAGGTTGTCCTGGCGCATGCCGCTAAGGTGCTCTGGGGCGTCCAGAACAGCAAATCCTGCTCCTTGGAGCTCCCGCTGGACCATGTTGCGGCCCATGAGATCGCGGCCCCCAAGGTAGGTCCTGGCATTTTGCGAATCTTTGCAGCCATGAATCGCAAGGGAGAGCACTGCTCTTTGATTGAGGTGTTCAAGATCCGGGCAATCATAACAGTGGGACGTCACATGGAGACGTTCAAAGGCCTTCGTGGGGGAATGGCCTGAAAAGACAAATAACGAAAAGGCTTCGCCCGCCACACCGCGAGCCAATTCCTCGGTGAGGTACTCAATGGAGCCTCCGTGGGGGGCAATAACCAAAATTTCCGGATGCGTCCCCAGGACCTGACTTTTGGTGTAATGCTCTGGGGCTTCTTTGGATAAGAGCTCACTCATTTTCTGGTATTGACTCATGGAGGACCTCCTTGGGAGAACTGATGACGATAATAAAGGGGACGGGCTTTCCCCGTTGCCTTTATTGTAGCATAGGCCCAGGGAGCGTATGGGCCCGTGCGTGCTTAAAAAAAGAACCCCGGCGAGGGGGCTGACCGCTCGCCGGGCATGGACCTTAGCTAATATTTTTGACGCTGACGCAGGGCACGAGCCATTTCCCGCTCATGGGCCTTTTCCAAAAGGGCGTCCCGCTTGTCGTAGTTTTTCTTTCCTTTGGCGATGGCGAGGGACACTTTCACTTTGCCGCCTTTAAAGTAGAGACGGATGGGAACCAGGGTTGCGCCTTCTTGGGCGGAGGCTTCCTCTAGTTTTCGGATTTCCACCTTGTGAAGCAACAACCGACGGTCCCTTAACGGATCCACATTGAAGATATTCCCTTGCTCATAAGAGCTGATGTGCATTTGGTGCAGATAGCATTCCCCGTTGACCACGTCCGCATAGCTGTCTTTGAGGTTGACGCGGCCGGCGCGGATGGATTTGACTTCCGTTCCTTTTAATTCAATGCCAGCTTCAAACTGCTCCAAAATGAAATAATCGTGAAAGGCTTTGCGATTCTCCGAGATGGTTTTGGTGGAAGTCATGGCAAACCACCTCCTTTGTCTTAGTAGACCAATTATAGAGCCTAATGCAGGGATAAGCAAATGAGCGCCTTCTCCTTCACAAATGTGAAAGATGCAAAAAGCCAGTGACAACTTACTGGGCATCCTCAGGTGGTTATTTCAATTTCATAATGGGAGATCGATTCCCATAGGAACTCAGAATACAAAATCTGTCCATCGCAGAAAAACAATATTGTAAACATTTATGAGTTGAAAACTTGCAAATGGATTTTTGGATTGCAAGAACACTTGCATAACCGTTTAGGAAGGGGTAAGATAGGATTGTAGGAAGGCGGAGGACAAAAGAAGCTTCCCCCAACCTTTTGATAATGATCTTAATGTATGAGGTGATAGACATGATTAAAAACTTGGTAAACTTGTTCACTGGAAAAAATGGTGCAATGGACGATGCTCGCATTCGCGAAATCAACCGCATGGAAATGGAACTTGAAAAATCGGAAATCGAGCGGGAACTCTCCTTCCTCACCGACCGCATGATTCACAGAATCTAACCCAATACGATCCTTTTCGAAACTTTAGAATACAGAAGCTCTCTTCCTAGGAGAGACGCTCTTTTGAAAGAAAGAGATCCTTGAACTCTCCCCCTTAAATGAGTTCATAATGAGTTGGTAGTGCACAGGCAACGTATGATCAGGCGTTGCCTGTGTCGTTTTTTGGGTGAAATGGTCATGAATTTCTAATGTTCTTTTCATGAGGCGGTTTCAAAGCGTTGGTATAATGAAAGGGAAGAATTAAAAAACAACAAAAGAGGAGGGGATTTTCATGAGTGATGTCATCGACATTAACGAATTTAAAAAGCGGGTTCGCGATAAAGAAGTGGATCAACTCGAAGAGTATGTTTACTCGTTATATTATGAGGTCGCGCAAGGCAAGATGACCCTGGCCCAGATGAATCGTGAAATACTCGCATACAATAAAGAACACGATATCTCCCAAGAGAAATTCATGGAGTTGCAGAAAAAATTGGTGGAACGCTACGGCTATGACCCCGATGAATTGGAGAAACAGCTGTTGGGGGCGGCGGGCCCATTGAATCTACCTCAAAACAACCTTTTGGGAAAATACGGCGCCTCCATTGAAGAGCAGGCGGGCTATCGCAAGGTAATCCGCAATGCGACCAACCAGGTGGTGATTTTTTGCTTGGGGCAAAACATTGTGCTGTTATCGGAAAACACCGTGGATTTATCGGATTCCGAGCTCAATGAGTTTTTGGTGTCCTATAAGCGCCAGCTGGGCGAGAAGCCCTTGCAGGTGGAATTGGCCGAAGGAATTCGACGGTTTCAGTACTAACAAACAAAAAAAGGCGCTTTTACGCCCAAAGACAATACAAGAAGAGCACCCGAAGCCTTCGCCCGTTTGGGGGAATGCTTCGGGTGCTGTTTTTAAAAGCTAGCGCGCACTTCAAAGGTTTTTTCTTCGGGATGGGGCGACAAGGTCTTTTGTTCCAGAGAGCGAACCTTGGCAAAGGGAGCATCGTTTCGAACCGCCTGGGTGAAAAGGTCCAAGAAGCCTTCATCTCCCTGGGCTTCGATGAGCACCGAGCCGTCGGGTGCATTTTGTACAAAGCCCGTGATTTGGTAGCGCTGAGCCATTTTTCGCACCTGATAGCGGAATCCAACGCCTTGGACCCGGCCTCTCGCACGTAGGGAACGGCGGATCATAGGAACGGCACCTCTTCGCTCGTTGACTCGAAAGAGGCAGGGCCCGAATCGTGAATGGCGTAGCCTTCTTCATCCAAAGGAGTGAAGGGTCCAATGTAATGGGTTTGGGGCTCGAGATCTGCAGGGGCGGTCACTTTGTAAGCATAGGCCGCTTCCCCCTCCCGCCAAAGTTCTTGGGAGGACTCGCTGGGGGAGGCCTCCATGACCTTTTGGCCGGGCTGAATTGGTAATAGATCTGAGGTTTTTGCCCAAGGCTCCCGAGTGAGGGTGGTTTTGTAGTCTTGGGTGCGCAGATAGTCCAAGTAGATGGCGGCTGTGATCTTTGCCCCATAGACGGGATCTTCTTCATCCACCTCGAAGCGATAAAAGTCATTCATGGCCTCAATGTCGAATTCTTTTTGCTTTGGGTAGAGCATGCGGGCCAAGTCCTCGGTATCGATGGCATCCATTAAAAAGGGCCAATGATGGAGGTCGCTAAACCAGGTGTGCGCGTACATTTTTTCATGCACGATCAAGGGAAAGTCCTTGGTGTAGGTTTTTAAAAAGCGGAAAGCATCCTCTAAGGGCAACCGGATGCCTCTTTTTTTATCCCCTTCTTGCAAGAGGGGAAGGAAGAGTCCATCGGTGAGCACTCCCTGCTCATAACGCACGGCTTGAAGCGAGAGGACTTTGGATTCATAGGGATCCGCTCCGTCATGATCCACATAAAGGGCGATAAAGCGCGGATACAGAGCATACTTCATAGGCACCTCTTTTCCCTTGGCTTTGGGGTTGAAGAGGGGGCGCTCCATGATCATGGTCCGATAGCTGTTGCGGTGTTGCATGGTCAATAGTTTAAACACATCAAAGAAGACCACGATGAGTAGGGCGGCAAAAAGCAACCGAACCGCAAGCGCGGTGATGGCGGATGATTGGTTGGCATTGACGGCAAGCAGCCAGATGATGCCGCCAAAGAGCACCAAGAAGCTAAAAATGTATTTCTTTTTTAATAGTTTCATACCCATAATGCAAGCCTCCTTTTGCCATTATACTAAAAATCCAGGTAAGAGGCTATGAAGGGAGGAAGTGGGATCGGGTCAACGTACGGTCGGTTCAGATATCGAGGGGGCCCGAAACCTGGGCAGCAGCAGTAGCCTGTTGGATCGTTGGCGTCATAAGGATGCGGCCGAAGGCGACAAGCCCCGGTTTGCCATCCTAGAGGCGGAGAACAAAGCGCTGAGACTGAAAAATGCAGAGCAGGTCCTTGAGATTGACCTGCTAAAAAAAGCCAGCGCCTACTTTGTAAGTCTCCACAAGGGATCTACGCGTTCATTCAAGCGCATACAGAACATGGCGTGGCAAGGGGGACGTCCTTTTTTGTGGGGTCCAGCAGCGGCTAAGTCAAATCCATATTTGTGTGTAAAATCGACACTGGTCTACTAAACAGCACTTGAGTTGGTCGAACCGGCAGCAGGAACAGGTTGGAGGAGAAGTGGGGTGGGCCTTTTTGCTAGGCTGATTCTTGGAAGTGTTTCCCCATGGCGCGCCCCAGGCCCTTTTGGGCGTCGGATGCCGCCAGATCCACTCTCTTTTAAAGACTCAATCGCTAGAGTCTTCACCTTGTAAGAATATAAGCTTGTTTTTTGTTGTACAATGGAAGCTGAGATGGTTTTGGGAGCTTTAAGGACTCAAAACCCCAGTTGCCGGGGAAGGTCCCGGTGAACGAGGGAGGAATCACGATGAATTCAGAAAATCAAAAGCCCAAGCGGCGCATTTTCAATCGATATACGGCGTTGGGTCTTTGTTTGGTGCTGGTGATGGGACTCATCACGAAAACCCTCTTTGACATGCAGATTGTCAAAGGAGAGGAATATCAAAACAAAGCGGATGCCTATTCTGTGCGGGATATGTCGGATCCTGCGCCCAGGGGCGAGATCCTAGACCGCAATGGGGCGGTTTTGGCCACCAATTTGATGTCTTATGACGTGATCTACAATGAAACCAGAGAGTCTTCGCTTGAATTTTACAGCACCATGAAGGAGTTTTTACGCCTCTTGGATCAAACCAAGGAGCCGCTTCATGATGTCTTTGAAATCAAAGCGGAGCCGGACTTTGCCTTTGATTTTCATACGACCAACCGGGACGCCATGCGTTTTCGGGAACTACGCTTCAAAAAAGATCGCAACATGGACGAATGGATTTTGGCCCAGGGCTATGGCAAAACCATTGGAAAATCACAGATCAAGGATTTGAGCGATGCGCAGTCTAAGGAATTGGACGCCATGCTCATGGCGGTCAGCGCCAAAGAAACCTTTGAATACCTTGTGCGCTACCATGGGCTCTACCGCATGCTGAGGCTTCCCAAGGAGCAGCAGGAGGAGCTTTTGAAAAAAAACGATGCGCAGCTCACCCAGGCCATCTTGAACACCGTTCCCTTGAAGGAACTTAGGCGCTATCTTTTGGTCCGCGACCAGGTGCGCATGAAGGTTTACCAATCCAACAAAGCGGTGACCCTCGCCAAAAACCTCAATAAAAAAAGCGCCTTTGTCTTCATGCAGCGTTCCAATTTGCTCTCGGGGATTGATGTGCAGTTAAATCCCACGCGGATCTACCCCTATGGTCCCTTGGGATCCCATGCACTGGGCTATTTGTCCACCATCAGCGAAGGCAGTCGAGAACGCTATGAATCTCGGGGCTACGATGTCAATCAGGACATGGTGGGGGTTTACGGTATTGAAGAAGCCTTTGAGCAGGAACTGCGAGGCACCAAGGGGGTGTCTACGGTGAAAGTGGACCTCCAGGGCCGCACGGTCAATGAGCTTTTTAAGCTGGAGGGCTATCCGGGCTCCAGCGTACAGCTGACGTTGGATAAGGATTTGCAGTACACTGCCGAGCAAGCGCTTTCTGCGACGCTGGAAAACCTTCGAACGAACTTTGTGAATCATCGCCAAGGAAAATCCCACAATGCGACCCGGGGCGCGGTGGTGGTGCTGGACGTCAAGACGGGCAAAGTGCTCGCCATGGCCTCCAATCCCTCCTTCGACCCCAACGTCTTCATAACCCCTGGCGCGCTGACGCAGGATCTGTACCGTCGATATTTTGATCCGGATTTGGAGGCCTTTGGCAAGGATCTGATTGCCCGCTTGGGAATTGCGAATAAGACGGTGGACGACCTCTTCCCCAAAAACAAAAAAGGAATTCGTCAGGATTTTTACGACAACTATCCCAAGCCCTTTTTTAACTATGCCACCCAGGGGCTTTCGGCGGTGGGCTCGAGCTATAAGCCGTTTACAGCCCTTGCGGCTTTGGAAGCAGGGGTTTTGGATCCGAACACCATCATCGACGACAAGGGCATTTTCCAAAAGCCGGAGCTGCCCAACTATTCCGCCACCAACAACAATAAAGTAGTGATGGGGCCGTTGAATTTTAACCGAGCTTTGACGCGCTCCTCCAACGTTTTTTTCCTGGAAACCGCCTGGCGCCTCTACAACAAAGAAGGTCTGGATTCCTTGGCGCATACGGCCTGGAAATTCGGTCTGGGCCATGATCCCAAGGAAGGGATTCATTCCACTACGGGCATCGAGATCAACGAAAATATCTTTGGCAATGTCTTTAACTATGAATCTCGTAAACGCCTCATCGGGATCGGCGCCTACGCCGACATGGCGGCGCTTTTGCGCAGTGGGGTGGGCCGGGACGGGAAGAAGTTCCAACCGCTGGAAATATCTTTGCAGGATTCCGATTCTGAAAAGGTCAAGGCCTTGAAACTGGAAATGGATGAGCGCTTGCGTAAGTTCTGGACCGAAATGCCCGCCAAGGATTCTAGAACTCTCGATGAGAAATTTAACGCCATTCGGGACATTGTGGATTATAGCCTCGATGCCATTATGGATACCTATCCCAAGGAGGCGCGCAAAAACCTGCCGGATTCCTCCTACCTAGCCGATCAGGTAGCGGCCATGCTCCTCTACGATCGGGGCGGAGAACTCAATTCCCCCGTCAACATTCTAAACGCCGCCTTAGGACAAGGGGATACGGAGCTGTCCCTTCTT
The DNA here is from genome assembly GCA_002838815.1 of Clostridiaceae bacterium JG1575. Classification (GTDB taxonomy): domain Bacteria; phylum Bacillota; class Clostridia; order Clostridiales; family Clostridiaceae; genus JG1575. The sequence continues at coordinate 40,508 of LQGW01000050.1, forward strand.
CAGATGGCCAATGCCGCAGCGACGCTGGCCAACGGAGGCATCCGTTACCGCACGAGTTTGGTGGATCGCATCATCAACCCAGAAGGGCAGGTGGCCAAGGTCATCGAGCCTGAAATTTTGGGCAAGGTGGATTTGAAGCCCGAGCATTTGGCCCAGGTCAAGGAAGCCATGATCAACGTCAACAACAACGACGAAGGCACCGGATTTAGCTACATGGAGGGCTTTCCCATACAAACCGCCGGCAAAACGGGAACGGCTCAGTATCAGATGACCTCCACCGACAGCGACAACGTCGGCCGGCATCAATACGGAACCTATATTACCTACGCGCCGGCCAACGACCCTCAAATTGCCATTGCCGTCATCGGTTATGACGTGGTCTATGGATCCTATATGATTCCCGTCGCTCGTGCCATTTATGAAAAATACTTTGAGAAGGAAATTGCCCGAGATTTTCCCGATTATCGTCCATCCTTTGATTTTCAGCTCAAGCCGGTGCTGAACGTCGAGCCTTCGCTATTGAAGCTGAAGAACCCCACGAAGGAACTGACGGCCCCCGTGATGCCCAATTACGTTCCCGGACGACCCATTCCACCCTCCATGCGACAGCCCATCAACACGGTGCCCTCAGGCGCTCCAGGGCCGACCAGCAAAAAGGATCCGGACGCCCCCAAGGAGCCCCCGGTGGAAGCCCATGACTGATCCCCACAACACGATAGGGAAAAAAGAGCAGCCACAAAAGGACTGCTCCTTTTTCCCCGAAGGAACTGAGAACCTTTCTCAAAGGGAAGACGCTGGGCCGCGCATTATTGTAGTGGGTGGCGGGTATGCAGGATGGCGCGCCGCCAAGCGCCTCGCTCAAAAAGTCCAAGGGCCGGTCCGCATCACGCTGATGGATGAATCCGAGCAACTTTTTATGAAAACCCAGCTGGTGGAGGTGGCCTCGGGCTCGTTGCCTTTGGGGGCAATCGCTCTGACGCGTCGGGAACTAAGCGAGCCTCAGGAGATCTTTTTTTTGCAAGACCGCTTAGAACGAGTGGATTTAGAAAAACAGCTCCTCCACGGGCGGCAACAAAGCTATGCCTACGATTATTTGATCTTGGCTTTGGGCAGCGGGCCGGTGGTGCCCCCTGGGCTAAACCTTCGTTCCGTTGCCTTTTTCCCCATGGAGCCCAAATCGGCTCAGGAGGCTGGACTGCGTCTTAGAGCCATGAAGGAAGGGCAAATTACCATCTGTGGTGGCGGCGCAGTGGGAGTGGAACTTGCCTTGGAGGTCGCCGCGCGGTACCCCAAGCTGCGGGTTCGCCTAGTTACCCGCGGCGATGGGATTTTGCTGGAATACTCCGAGCGGGTTCGAAGATCCGCCATGAAGGAATTCAAAAAACGAAACGTGGCGCTCTATGTTGGTCATACCGTCACACAACTCGTGGCGGGCGGCCTGAGCGCAACGGGCCCCGACGGAGCCTGCTGCTTTTCCTCGGACCTGACTTTTTGGGCGGTAGGGGGAGCACCAGAGCACTCCGTAGAAGGGCTCTGGCGTGCCGCGGACGGTCGCTTTTTAGTAGATGATACCCTTCGGATGGGGCCCAATGGGACGGTGTTTTGCATCGGAGATTGCGCCTTTGGCAGTGAGGGATCCGTTCCGTCCGCCCACCATATGGCGGATGTTTGCGCTGACAATGTGCTATTGATGATGGAAGGCAAGCCATTAAAGACCCATCACCCCCAAAAATCAATCAAGCTGTTGTCCCTGGGGCCGCATCAAGGAGCCGTTCAGGGCCCCATCCTTCTCTTTGGCTGGCCGGCCCGAGCCTTGAAGAGCTTGGTGGAGTGGCTTCATCTGTTGCTGGTGGGGGGATGGGTTGCGGCCCTGCGTTCCTTTTTGGCGCAGTGGGGCACCCCGGGGCGTCGCAATCTTTTCGGACCTCTTTTTTCCACGAGGGGGCCGCTTTTGTGGCTGTTGCCGCTGCGCTTTGCCGTGGGGTTTTTATGGGCCAAGGAAGGACTCTCGAAAATTGTGGGCCCCTCGGTGTGGGCCGCTGCGCAATCTCCCTTGGATCTTTTGACCCTGGGCCCAGACTCTTGGCTTCGTCCGGGAACCCTTCATATGCCTTTTTCTTGGCTCCAGGGAGCAGACCTTCAAACCTCTGCCACCCTGGGCTCCGCCAATGGACCGGTGTTGACGTCGTTGCCTGGATGGTATGAAGCCCTCATGCGTACCCTCATGCCTACTCCGGGCGTTGCCCAGTTCTTCCAAAGTCTTTTGGGGCTTACCGAGGGGACGGTGGGTGTTTTGCTCCTTTTGGGCCTTTTCACCTGGATGGCTTCCCTCGTCAGCGCCGCGATGACGGTGAACTTTATATTGGCGGGCGTTGCCGGCACGGGCGTACTGTGGCTGATTCCGGCATCCTTGGCCCTTATGGCGGGATCGGGGAACCTTTTGGGCTTGGACGGGCTGCGCCATCGACGCTTTCTTAAGAAGGTTCTCGAGCCGCTTCAAGAGCCCCCAATCCTTCCTCAATCTGCGCCCCGCCCCAGAGCCTCACAACAAGATCCCCCTGCAGCGACCCCTTAAGAATACGAAAGGATCGAATCGTGAAATACCTTAAAATGAAATGGCTGGACGTGGTGCTCATCGCGCTCTTGGTCTTGGCCTCCTTTATTCCCAATGCCGTATTTGCCTATCAGACCATGCGCGCTCCGGCGGCCCCTAAAGAGAAAAAAGTAGCCGTGATCCGCGTGGACGCCAAAGAGGTCCGGCGCATTGAACTCACCGGCAACACCAAAACCTATGATGTTCCCATTGCCACATCGGCGGGAGAAAACGTCCTCCGGGTGGAGCGGGAGACGGTGAAGATGATTCGGGCGGACTGTCCCGATCAAGTCTGCGTGACCTCCTTTCCCACCATCTCCCAAAAGGGGGAGCAAATCATCTGCCTGCCCCATAAGCTCATTGTGGAAATTGAGGGCGGCTCATCCGGGGAAGGAGATCTGAACGCACATTGAAGAAGAAAAATCGAAACATCTATCGCATGATCTACATCGCTTTATTGGTCGCTCAAGCCATGGTGGTGTTTAAATTGGAGGAATTGATTCCGGTGCCCTTTCCGGCGGTTCCGGGAGCAAAGCTTGGCTTGGCCAATATCTTTACCTTGGTGTCCTTATACACCCTCGATCCCTTCTCGACCTTTGTGGTGGTGGCGCTGCGCAGCATTCTCTCCATGGTTATCGGCAGCAACCCCGCGGCATTTCTTTATTCCATCTCTGGCGTCGTCTTGGCCTTTTTATTCATGTGGGGCTTAAAGAGCACCCTTGGCGATCGGCTCTCACGCATCGGCATTTCAGTGGCGGGGGCCTTTGCCCATAATTTGGGCCAGCTTTTGGCAGCGGCAATTTTGGTGTCGGCTCCAAGAATTCTTGTTTGGTTGCCCGCCTTGACCCTTTTGGCGATCCCCACAGGCTTTTTTGTCGGGGTTACAGCCAACTTTATGCTGGAGCATCTTTCTCGAATGAACATCATGAAGGAGTTGAAAAGGGGATGACCCAGTGGCGCATGCCAGAGTGCATGGAGAAGAAAATTGAGGAGGTTCACCAGCGGATGCTTCGTTGCATCCCCTCCGAGGGCCGCCTGGCCCAAATTGCCAAGGAAGTCACGGTGCGCCGGGGCAAGATGCTGCGTCCGGCACTTTTGTTGGCGGTGGCGGGGGCTGATGCCGAGGAAGAAGACACCTTGGCGGTGGGGGCGGCCATTGAATACCTGCATATGGCGAGTCTCATCCATGACGACATCATCGATGGGGCGACGCAACGACGATCGGCCCCCTCCGTCGTCGCACGCCACGGCTTGGCGATGGCCCTGTACTGCGGGGATTACCTCATCTGCCTTGCGCTGCGTTGCCTGAGCGAAGTGGACCGGAGCCTGGTGCCTGAGAAGCCCTGGGACTTTATGACCCCGCTTTTGGAAGCGGAGGCTGAGCAACTGTCCTCGCGTTTTTTTCAAAATATTACAAAAGAACACTACTTAGAGCGAATTGAAGCCAAAACAGGGGCGCTTTTTGCTTTGGCTTGCGCTGCGGGCGGGACCCTTCGTCGGGCAACCCCTAAGGTGTTAAGGGACCTTCGCAAAGGGGGGCTGGCCTTTGGCATCGCTTTTCAGCTGCGCGATGACGTCTTGGACTTATTGCAAAATCCCGGGGAAGACCTTCAAAGCGGCACCTATACGCTGCCCGTTTTTTTGGCCTTGGAGGAAGACCCTCGATTGAAGGATCGGCTGTCGAGCGCCTCCCCTGAGGAGGTTTCATCGGCGATCCAAAAGACCCGGGCCATTGAACGGACGAAAGGCATCATGCAGGAGCAGTGGGCGCTGGCTCTTAAGTATTTGAGGCCTCACCTGGCCCCAGAGAATGCTGTTTTTTTGGCGGACTTAATCGCCTTTTTGGAGGACACATGCACGTAAAAGCCTTCGCTAAAATTAATTTGTTTCTCCACGTAGTGGGCCGTCGCCCCGACGGCTATCATCTGTTGGATATGGTGATGCAGGAGGTGGATTTATGCGATGAACTGACGCTGAACTTGCAACCACCTAAAAAACGCCGAAAGGACCAAGAAGCGTCTCGCATAACGGTGTATTCTTCCGAGAAATTTCTGAAAAAGGGAGAGGAAAATTTGGTGCTGCGAGCCGCCCAGGCTTATTACAGCGTGCAGGAAGAGACGGGGGAAGGGCGCATCGATCTTTATAAGGCGATTCCCGTGGCGGCGGGCTTGGGCGGCGGATCCGCAGATGCTGCGGCAGTCCTTCGGGCGTTGAATGAACAATCAGAGCATCCCTTATCGGACGAGGATCTTTCGAACCTTGCCTGTCATTTGGGCGCAGATGTCCCATTTTTTTTGCAAGGGGGAACGGTTCGCTGTCAGGGCATCGGGGAAATCCTAACGCCCCTTACGCCGTTTTCCGGCCATCGCTGCCTTTTGGTAAACCCCGGCTTTGCCGTGGAGACCCCCAAGGTCTTTGGTCGGCTCCAACGAAGCGATTGGCAGAAAAAGGGGTGCATTGAGCCTCTTTTGGCGGCGTTGGCGCGTCAATCTTTGGAGGAAGTTTCGGCCCTAATGGCCAACGATTTAGCGCGCCCCACCTTCGAAGAGCATCCGGAGCTTCAAAAAATCGAAGAAGCCTTGTTGCGCGAAGGCGCACTTGGCGCTGCCATGAGCGGCTCAGGTCCGACGATGTTCGGGTTTTTTGACAAAGAAGAGCCTTTTCAGGCCGCATACGAAGCCTTGAAAAAAGACTATCCCTTGACTTTTCGTACGAGGACCCGCTAAGGGGTGGATGGCTCAGGAGTCTTCTTGAAAGACACCTCGATGTTACGAACGAAAGACCGCTGCAGCTTTGCCCATAAAGGGCTAGTGCAGCGGTCTTTTTGGAGATGTGATGGGGAATTTGTAAGCGATAAATGGAAGGACATACCAATGCCTTAAAGACCGTGAGACAATTGCGGCATTAAGACTTGGAGGTGCTGCCTTATCAGTAATTATCACGGATATAAACCAGAGTCCCCCATATTTCTGATTTGTGCCCCGGTAGATTTCAGAAAATCCATCGACGGACTTACTGCATTGATTCAAGAAGAATTCAATCATAGTCCCATGGAGAATGGATAGAGTCCATATAATGGTGTAAATTGAATAAGCCAAAAAACAAGCCCCTGGTATAATTAAGTTGTACACATAACTACCTGGAGGATTTGTTTGATGGCTCAACTTAATATTACACTGGACACCAATCTTTTGAAAGCCCTTTTCTCTCTTGAGGGCAGGGATCAAGCCTACGCAAAGCTTATGGAATCCATCTTGAACCAGGTCCTGGAACATCAAGCCATGGAGCAAACCGGTGCCAGCCTCTACGAGCGCAGCGAAAAGCGGCAGGCCTACCGCAACGGCTACCGAGGTCGCACCTTAAAAACACGGGTCGGCACCCTGACTTTGACTGTCCCGCGCCTGCGGGACGGACACTTCAGCACCGAGCTCTTCTCGCGCTATCAGCGCAATGAGCAGGCTCTGGTGCTCGCCGTGATGGAGATGGTGGTCAACGGCGTATCCACCCGCAAGGTCTCGGCCATCACTGAAGAATTGTGTGGCACCGCCTTCTCCAAGTCCACTGTATCCTCGCTCTGCGAGCAGCTCGATCCCGTGGTCACGGCGTTCCGTGAGCGTCCGCTGGAGAAAATCTACCCCTACTTGATCGTCGATGCCATCTACACTATAGTACGGCAGGCAGGCGCCGTGCGCTCCAAAGGGCTGCTTGTGGCCCTCGGGGTGAACGGGGACGGCTATCGCGAGATTCTTGGCTTCATGGCGGCGGACACGGAGTCCGAAGGATCCTGGGGCGATTTCTTCTCGTCCCTCAAAGACCGGGGGCTTATGGGCGTGGACCTGGTCGTGTCCGACGCCCATAAGGGCCTCGTTCGCGCCATCGGGAAACACTTCCAGGGAGCAGCCTGGCAAAGGTGCCAGACCCACTTCTCCCGCAACCTGCTCGATGTGTGCCCGAAAAAGCATCAGCCCACGGTCAAGGCGCACTTGAAGTCCCTGTATGAGTCCGTAGACCACGAGGCGGCCCGCGCTGTTAAGGAACGCATCCTCACTGAATACGGTCAGAACGCCCCAAAAGTCTGCGCTCTGCTAGAGGAGGCTTTTGACGATGTGACACAGGTTCTGCGCCTGCCCATGGCCATCCGTAGGAGGCCTACACAAATAGGGAATTGACTCTTGGAAGTCAATCTACTAATAAATATTATATTA
>LQGW01000051.1 GCA_002838815.1 Clostridiaceae bacterium JG1575
TAATGGGAATTTCATTAGCACAAAACTATTTACAGACCCTGCCGTTGGGACTTGAGACAAAATCGTCGGTTCCGTGCAAGAGCAAAAGGGGGAGGGTCAGCGCGGCCTTGGCCTCTGGCTTGGCGACTTCATGGGCGGCTTTAAGCATTTCGCTGAGCCAGCCCCAGGTGGGCCACTGTCGGGGCGCTTGGGCCCCTTCGTAGCGCCGCTTGGCATCAAAGGCTACTCGGGCAGGGGAGCCGGTGGCCAAAAGGATGCTCTCCCCATCCAGAGCGGTCTGCGACGCCAGGGAAGGCCCCGCCGCACGCCGTCGAGCCCATGGGCTTTTGGCTAAGGCCAAGGCCAATGGAAAGACGGAGCTTTCCGGCTTTTGGGTGATGAGGGATAACAACGGGGCTGAGAGAATGGTCCCGTCGGCCAGATCCTCCTCCAGCTCCAGCGCTCGGATGGCGGCTACGGCCCCCATGCCCTGGCCCAAAAGCACCAAAGGACGGGGGCCTTCCACTGCGGCGAAGCGGCGGATGAAAAACTGCAGGTCTTTAGCGTAACGGTCAAAATCCGAGACGTGGATCAAGCGGGGGTTTTGCACCGCCGAAGCGCTTTTTCCGTGGCCGTAATGCTCTATAATATCCACGGAAAGCCCAAGCTTTAAAAGATAGTAGATGGTCTCAGACCAGCGGCCCATGCTGTCTTGAACATCTGGGGAGAGCACAAGAGTTGCTCGAGGCGCATCCGCGGCAAAGTGAGCGCAACGAATGCGTCCCTCCCGGGAAAAGAAAAAAAACCGGCCACGTGCTTTTAAATAAGGCAGGACCTTGTCACTCATTTGTTGGGCGTAGCAATCCTCCGACAAAAAAAAGTCCGGCGGGAAGTTGGCCGCTTGAGGAAGCAATGGGGCTCCCCCGGCTGGGGGCTTCGGGGCATAGGTTCGCCGGTAGAGTTCATGCCAGGCTAAGGGCAGAGCGCCCAGCGCCAAAAAGGGGAGGGCGCGACGGGATGAATTCATAAGAAACCTCCATGGGGCAAGATGGGGCAACGGGCGTTACGATTATCCTAACAAAGGGGTTTGAACAGATCATGAAAAAAAAACAGCGCAACAGGAAGAAATTCCTCTTCATAAAAAGCATTCTTGATACATTGCATAAAAGATAAGTATCAGTATTGATACCAAAGAGGCTTTTTGCTATTCTGTTTGTAAAGGAGGTGGTATCCTATGACCTGGCATCTTCGGGAACCCATCAATTCAATCACGCACCTTGCGGGAGCTGCATTATCGCTCATTGGCCTCGTGCTCCTCTTAGTAAAGGGCATCACGCACGGCGTCAGTGCTGGTGAACTGTTGGCCCTAAACGTCTTTGGCCTAAGCCTTATCGCTCTTTATACCACCAGCGGCGTCTACCATATGGTGCACGTGGGTCAAAAAGCGCTTCTCGTGCTGAAAAAGCTCGATCATTCCATGATTTTTGTGCTCATCGCCGGAACCTATACTCCTGTGCTGGCCTTTGTCCTTCGAGGCCCCTTGCGGGTGGCTCTTTTGGCGCTTATGTGGGGTATTGCAATCTCTGGCGTCTTTTTCAAAGTATTTTGGATCGGCGCACCCCGGGTGCTTTACACCACCATTTATGTGGTCATGGGCTGGATGGCGGTGTTCATCCTTCGCTTGATCTCCTCCGCCATGGGTTCTTTTGGAGTGCTCCTTTTGTTGTTGGGGGGCGTGAGTTACACGGTAGGAGCCGTCATTTATGCTCTGAAAAAGCCGAATCTTTCCCAAAGCTTTGGCTTCCATGAGCTGTTTCACTGCTTTGTGCTTTTAGGCTCTTTGCTGCATTTCATCATGATTTATCGGACCATCGGCTAACGCCATAAGGCCCCGAAGGAGTTCTTTCCATCCCTTAATCGGGAAAGGAATCCTTCGGGGCCTTGATGTGTGGCGGCGCGCTGGGCGCCTTTAGGGCTTGACTTTAAAAATCGGATCCACGCCGGCTCGGACGCTGCCTTGCTTTTTTTCGAGCACCCGCTCTTCCTTAGTGCCTTCCATCGTTTCTGGCAAGGTCACAATGATGGGGGTGATGGGGTTATAACCCCGCTCTCGAATGAGGGCTAGGTTCGCCTGTACGATGGGCGTACCTTTTTTTACTTTTTGTCCCTGCTGGGCCAAAACCTCAAAGCCATCCCCGTTGAGTTCCACAGTGTCAATGCCAATGTGCACAAGAATTTCAACTTTTTTATCCAGTTGCATGCCGTAGGCATGACCCGTCTTAAAGACCATGGTCAACTCCCCGTCGGCGGGAGCGACGAAGAGCCCGTCTTCGGGATCCACGGCTACGCCATCTCCCATGAGGCGCTGGGAGAACATCTCATCGGGGACTTGCTTTAAATCCACACACTGCCCCGTCACCGGGGCCGCCACGGCGACCTCTTTTTGAAAGATTCCAAACATATGCTTTCTCTCCTTTGCAACCCCCTTTGCATGAAGAAAGGGGGGTTCTTCTCTTTGATTGAATCATAAATTCAGCGTTTGGTCACCTGCTTGGTTTTTGGTAAGAGATGCCCCCGCGCAAAGCGAAGGGGCAACCTTGAGCCCTTCAAACGCAGAACGTCTTCTGGTGTATAATTGGAGGAGAGATTGTCACAAGACTGTAACCCCTCTTTCGGTGTTTTGTCTTTCAATAAGAAGGGGAGCCCGGCACCTTGGTGCGGAGCGCCTAAGACCGGGAGAAACCCGAGTTCCAAGGAGGTAGCCCATGTACCGAATTTTAATCTGCGAGGATGAAGCCAGCATCCGCACGTTTTTGAAAATAAATTTTGAGCGCAATGGCTTTTTGGTTTACGAAACCGACACTGGAGAAGAAGCCGTGCGCATCGCTTCCCTGGAAAAACCGGATGTGGCGATACTGGATGTGATGCTACCAGGCATCGACGGCTTTGAGGCGCTGCGGCAAATCCGAGAGGCGTTTCCGCGCATGGGCATCATCATGCTGACCGCCCGCGCTCAAGATACTGATAAAATCCTCGGGTTAAAAGAAGGGGCGGACGACTACCTCATTAAGCCCTTCAATCCGACGGAACTGATTCTTCGCACCCAAGCACTCCTTCGGCGTCTCAACGAAAAAACAGAGGATACGACCAGGGCGGTGGTGAAGACCTTCTGCTTTGAGCTGGACAACTATTCCCAGACCATTACAAAGGCGGATCACCCCATTGTCTTAACGCCCAAAGAATTTTTGCTCATGAAGATTTTTATGGAAAATCCGGGCAAGGCGTTTACCCGGGACGATCTTTTGAATCTGGTGTGGGGCTATGACTTCACCGGAGATCCCAAAATCGTCGACGTCAACGTTCGACGGCTCCGCTCGAAGATCGAGGACGTTTCCTCCGATCCCAAATACATTGAAACCATCTGGGGAACGGGGTATCGATGGAAAAAAGAGTAAAGCAAGGCAGCATCCGGTCAAAGTTCGTCCGAAGCATTCTCGTTCTCTTGCTCCTTACGTTTCTTTTGACCCTGGCAGTGCTTTTGAGCTTTGTCAGGGCTTATTTTTACACGAACTTTTACAACAACATGAAAAACGGAATCAAAACTTCTGTAGATTACTATGAGAACAGCATTGCCCCCACCGGAACTTTGGTGGAAACCCTTTATGAGGATCGGGATTCTTGGTGGCGCACCCGCTCCGCCCGGGTTCAAATTTACGACGCCAACCAAACCCTCCTATTGGACTCCCAAGGCTCTTTAAAAAGGGAGTCGCCCAATCTCATGGACGTGGAACACGCCCTATTGGGACGTACGGAATATCAGATTTTTAAAGCCGAATCCACCGGGGAGCACATGATGAGCGTATCGGTGCCCCTCATCTCAGCGGGCTCGGTCGTGGGCGTGCTTCGCCATATGGCCTCCCTGGAACAGGTGGATCAAAACCTCGGCAACATCACTCGGCTCTTTTTCTTCATCGGCTTTGTCATTACTGCGGCGGCGGCCCTTTTGGGGCTTTGGCTCTCCAACTGGATGGTCCGCCCCATCCGGGAGCTCACGGAGACAGCTCGTCAAATGGCGGTGGGGCGTTACAACGTGAAAAGCCCCGTGCGCAACAACGATGAAATCGGCACCCTCGCCCGAACCTTCAATCACATGGCCTCGGAGATTGCTAAAAAAGAAGAACTGAAAAATGAATTCATCTCTTCGGTTTCCCATGAACTGCGTACCCCCCTTACGGCCATTAAAGGTTGGGCCATTACCTTGAAGGATCCTCAGACGGATCCCGAGCTTTTGGCCATGGGCCTTGATATTATCGAGAACGAATCAGACCGGCTCAAGGCCATGGTGGAGGAGCTTTTGGATTTTTCAAAGTTTTCCGCAGGGCGCGTGGATCTGGTTTGGTCCAGCGTTGATCCCAAAGATCTGGGGCGCTTTGTCGTCTCCTTTGCCGAAGGGCGTAAAGAACGGGAAGCCAAGGATTTCACCTTCTCCATGGATCCCTCCATGGAGCCCTTTCAGGGGGATGAGAACCGCCTAAAGCAAGTGCTCATCAACCTCATTGACAATGCGTTTAAATTTACAGAGCCCGGCGGCGCTGTGTTTGTGGATTTCTTCCAGGATGCGCAAAAAACCTCATTGGTGGTGAGTGATACCGGCATCGGCATCGGACCCGATGAAATCGGCAAGGTGCGGGAGAAGTTTTACAAAGGCAAGCACTCCAAATCCAGCTCGGGCATTGGCTTGTCCATCGTCAGTGAAATCGCGCATCTGCACGGGGGAGAACTCTACATTGAATCGGAACTCGGCCAAGGCACTTCCATGGAGGTCGTGCTTCCTAGGGAGGGACATCATGCCAAAAAAATCTAGCCAACGCCACCGAACAGGCCTCTTGGGGCTTCTATTGATGGCTCTAATGGTTTTGTCCGGCTGTTTCAACATCGGGAACATCACCGAAATGGATCAAACACTACCAAAATCGCCGGATCTTGGCCTTTATCCGGAGTGGACCTTTCAGCAGGCGCATCCCTTGACCGAAGGGGCGAAGATTCCCGAGCCCGGCATCTATAAGGGCATGCAGGTGCTGCTCTCCAAGTCTTTGGTTCGCCTGGGCAACGAGATGGTGGAGGATCCCGACATCAAAGCCATGCAGGTACAAGGCTATGAATATTTTTTGACGCGCTACAAGGTTTCTCCCAAGGACGTGGGCCTTCGCGATGGCTTGATGGATGTGCTGAGCATCAGTGACGCCAAGGGATTTTCCGCGCGGGTATTTGTGGTGGACGAAGCGCATATTGCCGTGGAGAGAAACAACATTTTGTTTCATTTTCAGCGATCCCCCATGGATGGTTCAGTGACGGGCAAGGGGCAACCCAAGATCCCTGCTCCCGCGCAAAACAAGAAAAAAGATCAAGCCAATGGCGTACTCATCGGTCTGCGCGGATCGCGCACCATCACGGATCTTGCCATGGGTCCGGCCGCCTATCGGACGCTTTGGATCCAGGTCAACGAGCAAGGGGCCATCCAGGTTTATGAGGTAGCCGATCTTTTATTCCCTCGTGATATTTTTTACCGCATGAAGGTGCATCGCCAGGAAAACGCTCAAGTAATCTGGGAAACCCTCTCCATCGAAAACCTGACGGATCACACGGAGATTCGGGAGTCCTTGCCCACGGAAGATACGTCCCGCTACACCAACATTACGTTTCTCTCCAACGATTATTTCAGCGCCGAGCAGCGCTGGGCCCCCACCAAATACCCCGGTCCCTTCCAGTACTATTCGACTCGGACGATAAAAAAGCCAGATTATGAAAACCGAGTGTCCTTGACGGACCTGTTCGGTTCGGAGGGCACCCAAGCCCTGGAAACCGCGGTGCGAGCCGCCATCTCCACCGCCAAGGTGCCTGAGGGCATTGATTTGCGGCAGCCGGACGAGAAGGCCTTTCTTTTGAAACGCTACAGCGGGCGCTGGATCTACGAGGCGCGCATCAATGATTCCGAGCGCTTCTCTAAAGACTTTTTCTCCTTCCGCGTCAACCTACCGGACAATCAGCGCGTCTATCGCTACGACAATCTCGCACCCAAATGGCCACAGATCCGCAGCGCCTTCCCCAAAACCAAGGATGCTGTGGCGTCCCTCAACGGCAAGTTTACAATTCTTCGAACCGACAACGCCCTGCAGATCTTCCGCCGCGACGCCAAAGGGGCTTTATTGGCCAAGCCAGAAATTGAGATCCCCTTGCACAGCGAGGAAATCATCATGCACGAGTGGGCGCGTGGGAGCTACGTGGAGGAATGGGCCAAGGTGGTGAAGGGACTGGGCAAGCGAATTAAATAAAGCTATAATGAGGATTCAGAAAGGATTTTCTTCGTCCTTGACCTTCTGCTGTCCCGCTTTTCTTCGCTTTTTTTCATGAGGGAACCTATGGACCAACCCAAACATCTATTCATCGTCAATCCCGCCACTGGGAGGGGCATCTCCGACTATTTCATTCAGCACATCGACCATCTATTCGAAACATTAGCGACGCGTTACCCCTCGATTCGTTGGGAGATCGTGCGCACAAGATACCCCGGCGAGGCGACGGAAATTGCTCGGGACTTTGCCCAAAAAGCGCCGCATCGGATCTATGCCGTGGGCGGTGACGGAACGCTCAACGAGGTGCTCAACGGCATGGCTGGTACCGATTCCAGTCTCGCCTGCATTCCCGGAGGCTCAGGCAATGACTTTATCAAATCCCTCACGGGATCCATGGCGAAAGAGGACCTTTTGCGCCGCACCATCCTTGGCGAGGAGCGCCGCATCGACATCGGCCGAGCCGGCGAGCACTACTTCATCAATATTGCCAGCGTGGGCTTTGATGCAAAGGTGAACTACGCCACGGATCTATATAAAGGCAAGCCGTATGTCACCACGCACATGGCGTATCTTTTGGGCATTGCCTCAAATCTTAAAAACCTCTCGCCCCTGCATGTGACGGTGGAGTGCGAAGGGCGCCCCAGGGAAGAAGACCTCTTCATGATGGCCATTTGTAACGGTCATACCTATGGCGGGGGGTACCGGATTGCGCCCCATGCGCAATTGGACGACGGTCTATTTGATGTAATTACCGTTCGGAACATGACGCTTCCTAAGCTCTTGAACTATGTGCCCAAGCTTCGGCGTGGAACCCATATTTACGAAAAAGAAGTCCAAAGCGCCAAGGAACGGGTGGTCCGGATCCAAGGGGAGACGCCCTTTTTGATCAACCTCGATGGCGAGTCGATTTTCAGCGACGACATTACCTTTACGCTGATTCCAAGAGCGTTGAAGATGGTCTTTCCTCGGCCCTTAGCAAAGGACAAACCCTAGGAGCGAGCCCCTTTTCCGCAGCAGCCGACCGGTGGGTTTTCCATGAGCCCACCCAGGGGCAAGAACAAAGGTTCATAGACTGCACGCATTTATTTCATACCCCTTTCATCCCGCCGGGGTATGGTGGAGGAAATCCAAGGGAGTGATCTCAGGCGGCCCATTGAAGGAGGAACGCTCAATGATTGATGAAAAAAACCAGCAACAGAACTCGTCCCAACAGGTGAAAGAGGCCGTGGAGCAAACCAAGGAAGCGGCTCAAAAAGTCGTATCGTCCATTAAGGCCAACATGAATGCCCAAACGGAGGAAGCCGCGAGGGAAGCCCGGGCGTTTATGGATGACCTAGAGGAAGAAGCCGAAGCTTTTCAAAAGCGGGCGCAGAAAAAGTATCAAAAGTATCAAATTGAAGAAAAAGCTGCGGGGGCTTCCCGGGTCCTCGGACATGGCGTCCGGCAGGCGGTGGAGTTTGCCACAGACTCTTTGGGGTTGATACTTTTGAAAAACCAAGGCAAAACCGACCTGGCGTATAAAGTGATTAAAAGCGGACGCAGCGTGGGGGCCGGGGCCGAAAACGTCGTGGCGTCGGCCGTCCGGGGCGGTGGCAAGGTGGTGGGAACCCTTGCAGGCGCATGGGATGTGTCGGGCGCTGCCAAACGTGTGGCCCAAATGAAGGATCAGGTTTTAGGCACGGCCGCGTTTGATCCAGAGCATCCGGAAAATTTGAAAAACAAAGTCAGCCAAGCGGTACAAAAGATGAGCGATGAAGCCGAGGACCTCATGAGGTCCTACGAAGAAGACCCAAAGCAAGCCCAGAGCCGTCGCGTGGCGCTTGAAAAAAAACTGTCGGAATTTCAAAAGCTTTATGATGAAGAAGCCGTGAAAAAAGAGCATGCGAATGAAGGGTATCATCCCGAGGAAACGAAAGAAAAACGCTGAATAAAAACGCTAAAAAACGCTGAATAAAAACGCAACGAGCGGAAAACCTCTAAAAGGCAGAGGGGTTCCGCTCGTTGCGTATGGATAGGCTTTGGGGAGGGGCCTTTGAGCCCTGGAGCGGGGAGGCTTCGAACTTTTCAAGCCAAGATGTTTTGATGTCCAAGCCTCAAGTGGGGAGCCATCCTTGCCTCAGCCGCTGCGATGGCTCCTGGGAGCGGGAACGAATGGCCGTTTTTTTGGATCAAGGACTCTTCGCGCCGTCCAATCGCTTAGAGTCAAAGAAGAATGATTATAAAGATCCACACCATGAGGGGGGGAGGCCGCTTAGGGAGCCAAGGGTTGTTCTTTAGGGCCCCGGACCCATTGGATCTTTTGCAGCGCCCGCTCATCCACGGTTTGTAGAAGGTGGGCGTCCGAGGTGAGGATGTAATAGACAATGGTTAGGTCCGCGACGGCATCGTATCGGACGTAAAGACGCGCCGCCATGGAAACGGGCGCAAAGGGCTCGCCGCGGTAAGGCGGCGGCGAGCCGTACTGCAGGTAGCCCGGCAAAAATGCGGTTTGTGCGTGCAGCGGCCCGTTGGTGTAAACCTCGGCGTCCAGCCGTTGCCAATCGGAAAAGCCGCTAAGACGTACGTTTTGCTGGCTCTGGGTCAGGCGCCATTGAAAGACGCCGGGGCCTTCAAAGCCTAGGCTCTCCAAGACAAGGCCCAGCTGATCGTAGCGAAAAATTTCCGCGAGAGGGGCCGGCGCCAAGACGGGCTGGGGCCCAGCGATGGCGTAGGCTCCGTAGTGCGTGTTGTACAAGGGGCTTGAGGGATCGTAGAAGGTGCTTCGCTGGTTTCGCCAGGCCCCGAAGTTGTATAAAACAGTCACTTGGGTCTGGGGGAGCACTTCCCCGGCGTGAAAGAGCTTCATGGAAGGGGTAAATCCCTGAACCAGTGGGATTTGTAGGTGCAGTCCCCGCTTCTTAAATAAAGAAGTGCCCTCCATGGTGCGTCCTTGGAGGAAAAGGGCGATCTCACAGCGCCGTCCCGAAGGCCAAAGAATCAAGAACAGCCCCAGCCAAAAGGCCAGGGAAACAATCAGTAGGATCTGATAACGCCGACGCTTCATACGGCAGGGTCCTGGGCGATCTCGCGATTCACCAGTCGCTGTTTGTTCTGCACGGATCCACCGGACGTCTCGACGATCTCACCCATGGGGGAGGGGGCCGGCCGAGCAAAATCTTTCATCGGGTCCTCCTTGTTAAGAGCCAAAAATAAGGGAAATGCGGATGCCTCCCTTGGTACACCCCCAGTATAGCCCCTTCAAAAGAGAGGGTAAAGAGCGTCGGAGCGCTGGCAAAACGCGGGCCGCGGCTCAGGCCCATTGCCTTGGGCTTCTTTTTTTTGCCGGGCAGGGCCTGGGGTTCAAGGGATCTAGGAGGCTCCTTGCCACGAGCGGTAAAAAAAAGAAAAGATGTTGGAAATCAGGTATTTGACCGCTTCTATGCACAAGAAGGGAGCAATTGATTGCAATCCAAGCCTTCTCTTAGGGTATAATGAAGGTATATGTGCTCTGGGAACGATCCCAGGTGACACAACATAAAGGAGTGTATGACAATGAATCGAATCATGGAAGTAGTACCTAATTTTTCTGAGGGACGCAATGTGGAAGTGGTGGAACGCATCGTCAATTGCTTTCGCAACTTGGACAACGTCAAGCTGTTAGACTATTCCTCCGATAAGGATCATAACCGTACGGTGGTGACGGTGGTGGGGGAACCTGAAGCATTAAAAGCCCCTATTTTGGAGGCGGTGAAGGTCGCCAAAGAAACCATTGATCTGAGAACCCATTCGGGCGAACACCCCAGAATGGGCGCCATGGATGTTTGCCCCTTTATCCCCATCAAAAACGTGACTATGGAGGAAGCGGTAGCCCTGGCCAAGGAAGTGGGAGAAGCCATCGGGGCTATGGACATTCCGGTATTTCTCTATGAAAAGGCAGCCTCCTCGCCCGAGCGCGAGAACCTCGCCAAGGTCCGAAAGGGACAGTTTGAAGGCATGGCGGAGAAGATGAAGGAGGATGCATGGCATGCCGACTTTGGCCCCGCCGATCATCCCCACGAAAGCTTTGGCTGCGTGGCCGTGGGCGCTCGCATGCCCCTTGTGGCCTTCAACGTCAACCTCAACACCCCCGACATTGCCATTGCGGATTTCATCGCCAAGCGCGTGCGCTTCATCGGCGGCGGCCTTCGGTTCACCAAGGCCATGGGCGTGGAATTAAAAGAGCGCCACATCACGCAGATCTCGATGAACATGACCGACTACACCAAAACCAGTCTGTATCAATCCCTAGAGATGGTGCGTAATGAAGCCAAGCGCTTCGGCGTCAGCGTCGTGGGCACGGAAATCATCGGTCTTTTGCCCATGGATGCCCTCATTCAATCCGCGGAATTCTACATGGGCATTGAAAACTTCAGCCGGGATCAAATCCTCGAAACCCGGATCATGGACTAACCATGGCCAGGATCTTATTCAAAAATGCTTCGGAAGTGGTGACCCCCCAGGGGGTCACCCTCCAAAAGGGCGCAAAGATGGCGGACCTTTTGGTGATCCCTGGCGGATTTGTCTTGACCAAGGACGGTACGATTGAGGCCGTGGGCGATGCCAAGGCCTTGGAGTCCGTGGACGTGACCGACTGCCAGGTCATTGACTGCACGGGAAAAACCATCTTGCCGGGACTTGTGGACTCCCATACGCACTTTATCTTCGGCGGCTATCGGGAGAACGAATTCAATTGGCGCCTTAACGGAGAATCCTACGTCTCCATCATGGAGCGGGGCGGCGGCATATCCGCCACCACCACTGCGACTCGAGCCACGGATCTGGATGAATTTTTGGCGCTAGGTCGCAAGCGCCTGGCGTCCTTTGCGTCCCATGGCGTCACCACCGTGGAGGGGAAATCCGGCTATGGGCTGGACCTGGAAACGGAACTTCGCCAGCTGGAAGCCATGGCTCGCCTGAATCAAGAACATCACATCCGCATCGTACCCACCTATATGGGCGCCCACGATTTGCCCCCGGAATTCAAGGGACGGCCGGATGAATACATTGATTTTTGCATCCGGGAGGTCATGCCTAAGGTCCGGGCAAAGGATCTGGCTGTTTTTTGCGACATCTTCACGGAAAGAGGCGTCTTCGATTTGGCGCAGACGCGACGCTATCTGGAAGCGGCCCGAGAGATGGGCTTTGGCCTGCGCATGCACGCCGACGAGCTCTTTGAAGGTTTTGGGGGCGCCGAACTTGCCGGGGCGCTAAAGACGTCCTCGGCGGATCATCTTTTAAAAATCTCCGAGGCGGGCATTGCCGCGCTGGAACAAGGAGGAGTCTGCGCCACATTACTGCCTCTGACGGCCTTCTCGATTAAGGCCGACTATGCGCCCGCCCGTCGCATGATCGATGCGGGCGTGGGCGTCGCCTTGGCCACGGATATGAATCCGGGCTCCTGCTATTCTGAATCCATGCCGCTGCTCATTGCCTTATCCACGATCTATATGGGCATGCGCATGGAAGAAGTCGTCACGGCACTGACCCTGAACGGCGCCGCTGCATTGAACCTCGCCGAGGAGACGGGAAGCCTCGAGGTTGGCAAGCGGGCGGATGTTGCGGTTTTTGATGTGCCCAATCATCGCTTCCTGACGTATCATTTTGGCGTCAACGAATGCGTGCTGACCATGAGCGGCGGCCGCATCGTCCATCAGCGCCCCGGCGCGTTTTAACGCTCAAAAGTTCTTTTAGGAGGTGGAATCCATGATCTATGATGTGCTTATCGTGGGCGCAGGCCCAGCAGGGCTTTATACAGCCCTAGCCTTGAAGGAAGCGGGGGTGGAACGCATGCTCCTGCTCGATCAGATGGATGAATTGGGCGGCCAACTCAACGACATCATCGAAGTGGATGCCTCCTTTGGTGAGGCGGGCTACACGGGGGTCGAATTGGCGGATGATCTGCGACGGAACATCATTTTGCACGGCATCGACTACGAGACGGAGAGCTACGTGGTGAGTGTGGACCGCGACAAGGTGTTGCAGGTGCTGCATCCGCAAAAAGGCTTGCGAAGGCTTCAGGCCCATGCGCTGGTTTTTGCTACAGGGGCGAGAGAGCGTCCCAGAGGGATTTTAAAATTCACCTCCAAGCGTGCCACAGGGGTGTTCAGTGTGGGAACGGCCCGAAAGTTCATCGTGGAGGAAGGGTATTTGCCTGGAAAGAATATCGTGATCTACGGCGCCGATTGGACGGGGCTCTACCTGACCCGTCTTTTGATCACGGAGGGAGCCGCGAAGGTGACCATTGTGGATCGGGCCAAGGAACTGAAATTTCCCAACGAAGAACTGGAAGCCTTTTTTGCCACCTACGGCGTCCAGCTGGCCCTGGGTAAAAACCTCGTGGACATTCAAGGGGAAAACCGGGTAAGTGGTGTGACCTTAGAAGGAAATTCAGGCAACCCGAAGGACCGCATCACGCTTCCCTGCGACACGCTACTGCTCTCGGTGGGGCTGCTCCCACAGCGAAGCCTTTTCAGCAAGCGCTTTCGACGAGGGCTGGAACGACAGGGAGCGTTCGTCACCGGCAATGCGGAGACCATCACCTTTGATCAAGGAGAAATCCGGGCGCGGGCGGAAGCCACCGCGCAAGAGGTGACGGCGTATCTGGCAGCGTTGGCCGCCGAGGGGAAAGACTCAGAAAAGCCTAAGGGGGAATGCGCCCCCAACGACCGCCAAGAAGACGCATAGCGCCTAAAGATAACAATCCCCGAATGCCGTAAAAAGCGGCGTTCGGGGATTGCTGTCTTTGGACTCGGGGGGGTCTGCATGCTGTACGAGATCTCATTAGTAGGGACCCGATCTGCTGTTTTATTTCTAGGGGGTCATTTGTTTGCCAAGCGTCGAATCAAGCGGCCGATTTAGCGCTTTAAGAGTTTATGAAAGCAGCTTTTGCAAATCAGCGTTTTGCCCCCATCGGCTCGCAAAAGGTTTTTGGGATCCACCTTTTTTTTGCAGACGCTGCAGACGGGGGCGGCTTCTTTGGCCGAGGGGTTCCGGGATCCGCAAGCGGCGTTCTTTCTCTTGGAAATCCCTTCTTGGAGCTTTTGAACCTCCTGCAGGCCAAGGCTTCCTCGCCGTGGAGCCACCGCAGCTTTTTTTGCGGCCGGCGCCTCGTAGAAGATGGGCTCCTCCCCCTCGTGGCGACGGATGGACCAACTCATGCGGAAGGTGGATTCTGCGAATAGTTCCAATTCAAAGCGAGGCTCTACTTTGTCGTAATATTCCTCCAAGATGATGCGGCGAATTTGGGCATCGTTGACGATGAGGCCGGATTTTTCAATGCCATCGAAAATGCTTTTTGTGATGTTGATGGTATCGGGGTGGCGCTTTTCGCTTTTATAGTAGACGCGCAAAACGGCAATGAGGCTCTCTTGAAAGGTGACGCCAGGGTTTTGACTTCTGGCTTCATAGGCGATGAGCTGCTCATAGTTGGCGTAGCGGTCGTGAATGGTCCCGGAGTTGTTTGGGAGAATGGCGCGGCCGTTCAAATTGTGCATTTTGAAATTGGACTTGGTGATGGGGGAGCCCATCACCGTGATTTTTGCGTACTCGGGCTTTTCCATGGCCTTCCTTTTCATAACAGCGTCTTCATAGTATAATCAAACATTGAGTCTAAGGGGCTTTGAGCCCCCATCGGTTGCCCTTATTATAACATACGCTCACACAACGCCCTTTTGGCGGCGTGCTGGCTCAACGAAGGGATTTGAAAGGAAGGCGAATTTATGGAAAAAGATACATTCATTCTCGGCATTGAGACCAGCTGCGACGAGACCGCCGCCGCCGTGGTCAAAAATGGCCGGACCATATGCTCCAACATCATTTCGTCCCAAATTCCGGTGCACCGGAAATTTGGCGGGGTAGTGCCCGAGGTGGCCTCGCGCCATCACACGGAACAGATCACCTATGTGGTGGACTTGGCCTTAAAGGAGGCAGAAATTTCTTTGGAGGAACTCTCGGGCATCGCGGTCACCGCAGGACCGGGGCTGGTGGGGGCGCTTTTGGTGGGCCTTCAGTACGCCAAGGGGCTCTCCTTTGCTTTGAATAAGCCATTGCTGGCTGTGAATCACATACATGGGCACATCAGCGCCAATTACCTGGCCCATCCGGATTTGGTGCCACCCTTTGTTTCTCTCGTGGTGTCTGGGGGACACACCTTCATCGTTCGCGTCCGTTCCTATAAGGACTTTCAGGTGGTGGCGCAAACCAGGGACGATGCTGTGGGAGAAGCCTTTGATAAGGTGGCACGAGCTTTAGGGCTCCCTTATCCAGGAGGCCCACAGATCGATCGGTTGGCCAAGGAGGGGTGCGAGGACGCCATCGCCTTCGCCCGCCCCAAGTTTTCCGAGCAGACGCTGGATTTTTCCTTCTCCGGGATCAAATCCGGGGTGCTCAACTACCTCAATTCCGCCAAACTCAAAGAGGAACCCGTGAATGCGGCGGATGTGGCCGCATCCTTTCAAAAGGCCGTGGTGGAGAATCTTTTGGATCATCTCTTCCAAGCAGCCCGGCAAGAAGGCGCCGTTCGCATTGCGGTGGCCGGCGGCGTGGCCTCGAACTCCTATCTTCGGGACAAGCTCTCGCGCCGTGGCGCCCAGGAAGGGATTGAAATCTTAGTGCCGCCGCCCATTCTTTGCACCGACAACGCCGCCATGATAGCCTGCGCCGGCACGCATCTATTTTGGGCGAAGGAAGAATCGCCACTCTCGGTGAATGCTTCCCCATCCCTGGGGTTGAACGATCCCCTGGGGCACTGATCCCTGGACTTGACGGATTCAAGGACCAAAAGGCCTAAAGGACGCATAACTCATGCGTCCTTTTTTTAAAAATATGCGCCTTGGCCTTGGCTTTAACCTTTTTGACACCCCTTAACCGTAAGGAAACGTTATACTATTCTCGGAACGTTTTTCAAACGAACCCATACGACGCCAAGGGAGGTCAGCGCATGGAACCCCAAAACATGGACGAGCAGTCCAGCAAGAATGAGAAAAAAAAGGCCGCAGGCCTTGACCTGGAAGAAGTGAAACTCAAGCGGGATCCCAGCAACCTTCGACAATTTGTTATTGGGCTGACGTCTTCATTTTTGGGCGTAATACTGGGCATCAGCCTCGCCCTTTATGTACTCCCAAACCTGGCCCTTTTTCAGCGGTCTCCCCTCGGGCAGCACATCACCGACACCGCCAACCATTCCGCTTTTGAGGCCGCCAACAGCGCGCTCTCTAGCATGTCCAAGAAGCTTGCCGCTCTGGAAAACCAAAAAATCATACAGGCCGAATCTCAGGATGTGCCGGAAATGTCCGTGCAAGAGATTGTCTCTCAGTACAAAGCTTCTGTGGTAACGGTGGTGGCGAAGGTCAAGGACAGCGACAAAAAGAGCGGGACTAAAAACTTCATCGGCACAGGGTTTATCCTCAACGGCGAAGGCATGATCGCCACCAATCACCACGTGATTGAGGATGCGCTGTACATTTCCGTCATCACTTCAGAGGGGTTGGAGATTGCGGCCAAAGAGCTCAATTCCGACGCCGATACGGATCTTGCCATCCTAAAGCTCAGTGAACGCATTAAGCTCCCGGGCATTGTCACCATGGGCAATTCAGACCTGATGAAGGTGGGGGAGCCCGTCGTCGCCATTGGAAGCCCCGTCTCTCGAAAGTTTGCTGGAACCGTAACCAGCGGCATCATCTCCGGGAAGGATCGGGAAATGCTCATCGACGGCACCAAAATCAAATACTTGCAAACGGATGCGGCGATCAATGAAGGCAACTCGGGGGGGCCCTTGTTCAACGCCAAGGGAGAAGTCATCGGCATCAACTCGGCGAAAATGACCGAAGACGTTCAAGGCATCGGCTTTGCGATCCCCATCAACGTGTTGAAAAACAAGCTGAACATCCTCTCAAAGCCCCCGCTTTATATGGGCATCACCGCCAAGGATTTAAGCCCCGAGGCGTATAAGGCTTTAAAGATCAATCACGGCGTAGTCATTATCGAAGTGGCCGCAGGCTCGCCCGCCGCCAAGGCCGGCGTCAAAAACGGCGACATCATCTTGAAAATGGGACGCCACGACATCTCAAGCACCGGTCAAATGAATGAAGTCAAAGAGCAGTACAGCGTTGCCGATAAGGTGACCTTGCGCATCCTGCGAGGAACCGAAACCTTGGAAATCTCCTTCCGCCTAGCCTATCGTCCGTAGGGCGGGTAGAGGAATGGAAAGAAACCAAAGAAGGCCAAATGAGAACGAGCAGCCCTCAGGAAGATGAGGGCTGCTCGTTTCACACGTCCGGGCAGGGACTGCGACGGTTTTTTGTTGTTATTAAGGCGCGGGCGTCTCGGGGTCTTGCGTCTCGAGCAAAAGCGCTTCCCATTCCTCCATCAGTTGAGTGAGGAGTTTCTCTGAGGCATGCAGATCCTCTTGAACTTGGGCCAGGCGAGGCGGGTCTTGGTAGAGGCCGGCGTCATTGAGAAGCTCCAAGAACTCTTGCACCAAAGCTTCCTGAGTTTCGATGAGGCCCTCCACCTCTTTAAGCCGCAGACGGGCCTTGCGATCCTCTTTTTGATTTCTTTTTTTCACGAGACGCTCTTTTTTGGCGTCACTGACCCCTTTAGTGGGCGCCGGGGTTTTTTCTTCCGGGTTGCGTTTTTCGGCATAGTAGCTGTAGTTGCCCAGGTAGCTTTGGATCGTCGTTTCCTTAAGCTCATAGATTTGTCCCACTACCTTATTCAAAAAGTAGCGGTCGTGGGAGATGACGAAAATTGTACCGTCATAATCCATCAGAGAATCCTCCAAAGCCTCTCTGGAGGGAATGTCCAAATGGTTGGTGGGTTCGTCCAGCAAAAGAAAGTTGTTTTCCTGGAGCATGAGCTTTAAAAGGTTGATTCGGCAGCGCTCTCCCCCCGAGAGCAGCCCGATGCGCTTATAGACCTCGTCGCCCTTAAAAAGGTATTGGCCCAGGACCGAGCGCACTTCCGTGACGGTGAGGTGGGGGAAATCGTCCCAGATTTCATCGAGCACGGTTTTTTCAGAAGAAAGATTTTTCTGCTCTTGATCGTAATAGCCCAAGGAGACGTTGCGTCCAAGAATGGCCTTGCCGGAATCTGGAGCGAGCGCTCCGCGAATGATGTGGAATAAGGTGGTTTTGCCCCGCCCGTTGTCGCCGATAAGGGCGATTTTTTCTCCGCGGCGGATTAAAAAGGAAATGTCTTGGAAGAGCGTTTTTTCTCCGAAGGCTTTACTCAGATGCACGCATTGCAACACATCATTGCCCGAATCGTAGGCGGTGCGAAAGCGAATGGAGGCGGCGCGCCCTTCTTTTTGCGGCGCGCAAAGCCGGTCCATCTTTTCCAGGCGTTTTTGCCGCGACTGGGCTGCCCGAATGGATTTCTCACGGTTGAAGGAGCGATACCGCTCAATGATGGCTTCTTGACGGCGAATTTCATCCTGCTGAGCCTCATAAGCCTTCAAACGCACTTCATAGTCCTTTTGGTGCAGTTCCAAGTAGCCGCTGTAGGAGGCGTTGTAGGTCAGTACTTCTCCCTCCAGCATTAAAAAGGTCCGATTGGTGACCGCGTCCAGAAAGTAGCGATCGTGGGAAATGACCAGGAGCGTGCCTTTGTAGCTCTTTAAATACTCTTCCAGCCATTCGGTGGCCGTAAGATCCAGATGGTTGGTGGGTTCGTCCATCAGGATGATGGAAGGATTCGATAAAAGCAATTTGGCCAAGGCGACTCGCGTCTTCTCGCCTCCTGAGAGCACTGAAATCCGCTTTTGCCAGGTGGCCTCGGGCAAGCCAAGCCCCGTTAGAACCCGGTGCAGCTCGCCGCGAAAGGTCGCCCCGCCACGGATGGCGTAAAGATCGGAGCGGGTCGTGTATTGGTTGATCAAATCTTCATGCCAACGCTCATTTTCCGGGGTCCAGGGCGTCGCCATATCTGCTTCTAAGCGCCGTAGATCCTCCTCCATTTGAAGCAGGGGGGCAAAGACCTTCAAGGTCTCCTCGTAGATCGTGTCTTGGGAATCAAGGTCCAGGCTCTGGGAGAGGTAGCCTAGGGTTTGCCCGCGCTCCACATAATAGTCCCCTTCGTCGGGGACAAGGCTCCGGGTTAAAATGCGGAAAAGGGTGGTTTTCCCAACGCCGTTGGCGCCGATGAGCGCCACTTTGTCTCCCTCATTCACGGCAAAGGATATGTTGCGAAGGACAACATCCGTGCCGTATTCTTTTTTAATGTCCTTGCAAGATAAGGCAATCATGGGTTCTCCTCCTTTTTGGCTCACACCGAATATTATAGCACGGAGCCCAGGGAGCCACCAAAAGCTCAAATCTGATATAATAAAGTCGAATAGGAAGGAGACCTGATTGTCATGAACATTCAATTGTTGCTGCGGCAAAACGGGTTGAAGATCACCAAACCCCGAGAAACCATCTTAGCGATTCTTCGAGAAGCGGATCATGGGATGGATGCCGAATGGATCCGCGAGCAGGCGGTTTTGCGGGGCATCTACATCAACCTGTCCACCGTGTATCGCACCTTGGACCTCTTGGAAGAATTGAACATTCTCGAGAAGTTTGATTTGGGCGATCATCGCTACAACTACGTCTTAAAAAAAGACCATCATAGGCACACCTTAACCTGCGAGATCTGTCACAAATCCGTGGACATGGATTGCCCCATGACGAAGATTGAAGAACTGATCAATCGGGAAACGGGATTTTCCATTAAGGAGCATCATTTGGAACTTAAGGGGGTTTGTCGGGAGTGTGCTCAAAAAAAAGAACGAAACGCTTCTTCTCAAAAGAAAGGCGCCTAAAAAAACGGAGGGGTCCCATTACGGAACCCTCCGTTTTTTTTGCTGCGTCAGCTACTTTAGCGCTTGCGCAGCAAAAAAGAGACCAAAAGACAAGCGACGCTCACCAAAGCGATGGTGCCCCCCGGGGCGCTGTCGGCATGATAGGAGAGCACAAGCCCTGTGAGAACCGCGATGAGGCCGAAGAGCACAGAGAGGAACAAGGTGCGCCGGAATCCCTGATGCAGGTTCATGGCGGCAGCTACGGGGAGCACTAAAATGGAGGAGATGACCAAAAGCCCCGTGATGCGAATGGAAACGCCTACGGCGGCGCCGGCGAGGATCGTGAAAAGATAATTCATCAAGGGGACCTTGATGCCTGAAATCCGTGCACCTTCCTCGTCAAAGGTCACATAAAGCAACTGATCGTAAAAAAGGCGGATAAAGCAAAGGCAAAGAAAGGTCACCACGGCGATGAGCACCAAATCCTTAAACTCCACGGTTAAGATGGAACCGAACAAAAAGGAGTTGACTCCGGCGGTGCGACCGCGGGAAGCGATCAATATGGCCAAGCCTACGTTGAAGGTCATGACGATGGCCATGACGACTTCCTGATAACTTTTGAAGCGGTTGCGCAGCCACTCGATGAGCACGGCGGAGGCCACGGTATAAAACAAGGAGGCAAAGGATGGGTTGATGCCTAGGAATAGCCCCAAGGTCACCCCGGCAAAGGCCGAGTGGGAGAGGGTATCCCCCATCATGGAAAACCGCCGTAGGACAAGAAAGGTGCCCACCACCGGGCATAAAATGGCTACAAGAAAGCCGGCGGAGAGGGCATTGCGCATAAAATCATAAGAAAGCATGGCCGTGTTCCTCCTCGTGGTAGAGCAGATTGTCCAGGTCCTCATGGTTGATTTTCTGCCGGTAGTCCTTGGCGGTGTAGAGGACGCCTTCCCCTTCCTTTAAGGTTAAAATATGGGAGGATTGATGCAGCGCAAAGGCCACGTCGTGCTCGATGGACACGATGGTCAGTCCCTCTTGGTTCAAACGCACGAGGAGTGCGTGGAGAAGGGTCTTGGAGTGGCTGTCGATGCCCGTCAGGGGTTCATCCAAGATCAAAAGATCGGGGGATGCGGCGATGGCTCGGGCGATGAGTATGCGCTGCTGCTGGCCGCCGGAGAGGTCGCCGAAGAGTTTTTTTTGCGCGCCCTCGAGCTGCACTTGCGCTAAAAGCTCTGAAAGGTCCGGCCCGGCCTCGGGGCTGCGGCTAAGCTGTAGGCGCAAAAGCTCCTCCACCGTGATGGGGAACTGCATATTAAAGGCTTCTTTTTTTTGCGGCACGTAACCGATGCGCTGGAACGAATTTTTGATGGCGCCCCCCTTGGGCTTGAGCAGCCCCAGCATCAGACGGATGAGGGTGGATTTGGCGGAGCCGTTTTCCCCGAGCACCGTCAAAAACATGCCCCGGCTGATGGTGAGGGACAGCCCGTTGAATAAATTCGGGGCGTGGGGGTCGTATCGAAAGGATAAATTTCTGATTTCCATGAAGGTCTCCCTTGGGATCGTTGTACAGAAATTATAGGAAGGGGCGCTGGTTTTTGCAAATGATTTGCGTTTCGCCCGTCTTCTTTGAAGCGAGCCATGAAATGAACTGAATGTTACCAATATCCAAAATCTAACCAAAGGGTATCCCAGGAGCCGTGAGATGCATTAATATAGATAATAAGCATGCGCTTGATTGGACCGCGCATTTGAAGGAGAAGCAAAACCCTATGAGAAACCGACGCGTCCCCGGGGGCCTCCCCGTGACCTTGCTATTCATTGCCATAAACCTTGTGGTTTTCGCCTATTCCGCCTCCCAGGCCGGGTCTTTAAATATCGATGCGGGCACTTTGGTGGATTTGGGCGGAAACTTTAGTCCCCTTGTTCAACGGGGCGAGTATTGGCGACTGTTTACGTCGCTTTTTTTGCACGGCGATGGGCAACACATTCTCTTTAACATGTATTCGCTCTTCATCATGGGCGGAGCGTTGGAGCCCGTTCTTCCCAAATGGAAGTTTCTGCTCCTTTACCTAGGTTCTGGGCTTGGAGGGTCGCTCCTTTCGTATCTTCAGCACACTGCTGTGGTGAGCATCGGCGCATCAGGAGCCATCTTCGGCCTTTTGGGCGTCCTCATCGGCTATGCGCTTTTGCACCGGGAACTTTTTGCCCGAGGAACGCTGTTTCAGTTGCTTTTCATCGCAGGAATCAACCTGGTCTGGGGCTTTCAGCCCGGCTCGGGCATCGACAATTTCGGACACTTGGGAGGGCTCGCCACCGGGTTCGCCTTATCTTTTCTCATCAAACCGGGCAGGAGGTATTAAACGACTATGAGTGCTAAAGTGACCTCAGTGATTACGACCATCAGTGAAACGGACCTGATGGAGAACATCCGTGAATTCGTGGCGGTGGAGGGTCTGACCATTCACAACGTGGAATTCAAGGACAATTCCATCGAAGTGACGGCAAACTATAAAAAACTCATTGACATTCCCTTCTACGCAAGGGTTCATGTGGCTTCGGTGGCCAATAACATCATCCGCATCCGCATCGAGAAAATTAAAGTGCTCAAACTCGGCATTCCAAATGGCCTGCTTTCCGCCGCGTTGGGCATTGCCATGAAGAAAGCTGCCTCCCTGGGCATCTCTTATGACGCCGGCCACATTGTGGTGGACGTGGATGAGGCCCTGCAAAAGGTGCCCCATGTCCATCTGATGGTGGACAACATCGTTATGGAAAACGGCGTCTTGGCGGTGAAGATCTCCAGTATTTATGCCGATGTGAAAGCGCTTCAGGCGGAAAAAGAAGCCAAAGAGGCCCAAGAGAACGAAGCGGCGCAGGAAGAACTTCGAAGGGCTCAGGAGCGTCAGATGGAACTCCTGCACTTCAATCAAAACATTTCGGCCATGGCTCGGGACGAGGACGAATACGCAAAGCTTCGCCGCGATCTTGCCCGGCGGATCCCCAAGGGGAAAGAAAACCTGTATGAATATGGGGCGGCGCTCCCCGATCTTTTTGCCCTGGCGGTGCGGGTGATGCGCGACCCCAGAGTCTTGCCCAAGGATAAGATCATCATTGGCCTGACGGGCGGCTATTTTCTTTTGCCCATCGACATCATTCCCCAAAAAGTGCCCATCCTCAATGCCTTGGATGATCTGGCGTTTTTCGTCTTCGGCGTCAATCACCTGATCAACCGACTGCCCTTACCCATCGTCGTAGAGCATTGGTCGGGGGAACTGACGACGCTGAAATTTTTAAAAGACAACATCGGGCAGATCATGAGCCTCACCGGCTCGGCCAATATGGAGCGAGTCTACGGCCTCGTGGACGACCGATTGGACGAGCGCTTTGGCGGCTATAAGGACGATGATTTCTACTTTAGAGATCCCGTCGCCCCGACCACCGTGTAAGCGCTGGCACTTCCCTTGGAAGGCATCTGGGACTCCAGATGCCTTCTTCTTCGAACCAGGGGCTGGCCAAGGCATCCTGGGGAGAGTCTTTAGAACGAAGAAACAGGCAACGAAAGGCAGGAGTAAGTGAAAAAGAAGATTTATGCCGTGATCAACGGTCGAGAAGGAACCTCGCTTTATGAGAGTTGGGAAGAAGCCAAGGCGGCGGTGACGGGCGTCTCAGGCGTTCTCTACCAAGGCTTTGCCACCCAGAGCGAGGCGCTGGAATATTTGGCTCGCCAAGGGGCGGCTCTTCCCCTGAACGCCAAGGAGGGGCCACTGCCAAAGACCCTAGAGAAAGCGCCGCCCGAAAAAGTCGCCACCACCCCACAGCGCCGCACCGCACCGCCGGAACACGCGCAGCTCATTGCCTATGTGGACGGTTCGTTTCGGGAGGGCTGTCCCTATTATGGCTATGGCGTGGTGATTCTTTGGGAAGGCAGCATCCTTCAAGCCTTTGGCGGGCGGGGACAAAAAGCAGAATACCTTGGCATGCGAAACGTCGCCGGGGAAATCTTGGGGGCCATTTCGGCCATGCGCTACGCCCGTTCGGTCAAGGCCCAAAGCCTGACCCTTTATTTTGATTATCAAGGCATAGAAAGCTGGGCCACGGGTCGATGGAAGCGCAACAACGCCCTAACCAAGGGTTACCACGAATTCGTTCAGGAATACCGCCAGTATTTTGACTTGTTTTTTGTGAAGGTCAAGGGCCACTCCGGGGATCCCCTCAACGAAATGGCCGATGAATTGGCCAAAAAAAGTCTGCAGGCGGAGTAATCTCGCCAAGACCTAAGGAAAATCGGTCGGAGCGTGAGGCAGCGGGTGCCGCCTTTTTCCGGGAGCTGCCTGTGCTAAAATGAGGGAGAATCATCGCGAACATAAACCACATGCCTTCGGGCCGATGGGAAGGGAGTCGTAGGTATGGTCGTCCTATCGCTGGGAGAAAAGATTAAAAAACGTCGCAAAGAACTCAATATGACGCTGAAAGAACTCGGAGGCGGGCGCGTCACCGCAGGTCAGATCAGTCTTGTGGAGTCGGGCAAATCCAACCCCTCCATGGATCTTTTAAAGCACATCGCCGAAACCCTGGACGTGCCCATCGATTACCTTATGGAGACGGAGTACTCCCAGGCCGATCGGCGCTTCCGCTACTACAGCGACATCATCTTAACCGCTTTGGGTCTTGGAGATCTGGATCTGGCCCAGCGGTCTTTGGAGCACGCACAAAAAGTGTTCGATGAGCAGCGCATCCAACGCCATGGCATTGCCTTATCCTATCTTTGGGGCGTCTATTACCACAAAAAAGGCAACGATGAAGAGGCTTTGCGTCGGCTCTTCTATGCTACGGTGAACGACCAGCACTTCGAATTTGACGAATGCTGGCAGATCTATCTTTTAGCTGGCGACATCTTGACCCAGAAGGGTCAGTTCGAGGGCGCCATGACGTATTACCGAACGCTGTTGGCGATGACGGAGCCTACAGCCCTGCACCTGCGTTTTTCCAAAGACATCTATTTGGCCATGGCTCGCTGCGCCACCCGCATGGGGGATGGGGCGATGGCCCGGCTCTACCTGTCCCGCTGCCATGAGGCGGTGGATGCCTTTTTGAATCCCCAAGAGCACGCCAGAGCCCTCCTGCAGGGGGCCTTGGCCCTCGATGAGGCAAAGGATGAGCGGGCCGTGGCCTGGGCCAAAGAGGGTCGCGAAACCATGGAAGGTCTCCTTTGCAGCGAGCAGTTGCAAGAAACCTTGGCGGCCCTGGGCAAGGAGGATCGTCGGCGTCAGGCGTTGGATCAAGCCCAGCGCATGGAGCGCATCCGCCTGGGCATCGGCTTGCAACAATCGCAAGCGGATGCGGAAGAAGCCTTGTGTGCTCTGGCGGAAACGGCTTTTTTGGCGAAGGATTGGGAAGGGGCTAAGAGGTGGCTGGATCAGGCGCAGGCATCGCAAACGGGCGTTCCGATCCATGCGCACCTTCTCCAGGCAAAACTGCTCTTGGTCCAAGGCGATCGTCGCCGAGCCATGGGGCTCTTGGAGGAGGCGTTGGATGCGGCGTTGGGTGCCTCCCATCGAGAGGACATCCACGAGTGCGCGCTGATGCTCTCGCGCCTTTGTTTGGAGGAAGGAGATGCCCGGCGAGGGCGCGAGCTGCTGTTGTTGGCCCGTCGCCAATTGCCGCCCACAGATTTTGGGAGGGATTTGCCATGACGAGCCTTTTGATTTTGACTCCCGGGGCGCGCATTCGTACGGCTCGACTGCAAAAGGGCCTCACCCAGCGGGAGCTTGCGTCCCCCATTCTAAGCGTTGGCAAACTCAGCGCCATTGAAAACGATAAGGTGCTGCCCGATGCAGCGCAGCGAGACTATCTCTCGGACCGCTTGACCCTCTCCCCCAAGGATCTTGGCATCACCGTAGCCCAGGAGCTGGAAGAGCATCTGGCGCGAGCCTCCGAACTTTCTTTGGAGGACCTTGAGGCGCTTTTGGACGCGGCGACCCGCCACCATCTGCCCATCCCGCGCTTTGCAGTACTTTCTCTTCTTTGCGCCCGCTGGACCGACGGCATGGACCCTAAGGCGCTGAGCGCCTCACTGGCACAGCTTTGGTCGGCCCTGCGTCAAACCCATGAGCCGCTGCATACGGCTTGGTTTTTGCAGCATTTGACGAGTTTTCTTTGTCTTGTGGGGGAATACGAGCCCAGTCGCTTATTTTTTGAAATCTTTTTGGCCCAAGAGTCGCTGTGGGGGGCTTTAAGCGACGAGGAAGCCGCGCAGGTCCATCTAAACTACCTAAGCTGCACCATCTTTTCGCAAAACCATGGGCCCGCTGCGCTGAGCTTTTTGGACCCCTTGGGCTTAAATGAGCCCCTGCGAGCCACCCGAGCCGGCCGTGCCGTGGATATTCTCTCAAAGCTTTCTCGTAAGGAGCTGCCCTTGGGGGCCGCGAGGGAGTCGCTGTTGGCCCTCACGAAGGAACAGCCCTTGGCGTCGCTCAAAGGGATCTTTTTGCTCGCCGCCCTGGCGCATCGCTTGGGACTTGAAGGGGAGAGTCAAAGGTATTTCCGCGAAGCCTTGGCGCAAGGGCGCAACGTGGAGTCCACCGTATATCTCGCCCTCTTGGATCGCATTCTCGAGCGCACCCAAGAGGACCTTGCTCCGGCGTTGATTCGCCCCCTTTTGCTGGAATACGACGAGCTTTCCGCCCAAAAACAAGATCCGGCGCATCGGCAGAAAGCGGCGCATCGTTTGGCGGGGTTGGCTTACCGTGAAGGGGATAAAACCCTTGCTCGCAGGCGTCTGGAAGCGTCCCTTAAGCATCTGGAGCAGTTGTCGGATGATGTGGAGTCGGCCAAGCGGCTTTTGGAGCTCGGGGATCTGGCGCTGGAGACGGGATGCGAAAAGGAGGCCTTGGCTCTTTATGAGCGGGCCAGAATCCTTCGCTCGGGCGAAGCGTCGGTCTCAAAATAAAAAGGAGGGTCCAGGATGAGTGGTCTAAGACGAGGTGGGGAAGAGAGCTATTATACCTTGGTCCGTGATTTTTTGGTGGATGAAAAAGAACAAAAAGCCTGGGTGATTTTGGAGGAAAACCGCTTCTATGTCTGCTCCGAGGGAGGGCTTTGCGATCGCGGGCGCATTGAAACGGAGGCCACGGGCGCCATGGAGCGCTCCGGGGATTTGGTGCGCATTGAGGTGGCGCCCACCGCGCCCTTTTTTCGCGGCATGCGAGTGAAGGTAGCGCGGGAGGTCGCTCATCATGAAGAATTGGCCCGCCAGGTGGTGGGAACTCGGCTTTTTTGCGCTTTTTTAGCCGCGCAGCGCCAAGGCTCCGTACGAGTTTTGAGCCAAGGAGAAGAAGGCGCCCGGCTGTACCTGGACCCGCCTTTGGGCCAAGAGGAGGCTTTGGAGCTTCGGGAAGCCTTTCAGGGGATGCTGCGTGCCGCACGGCCCTTTGAAGAGGTCGAGGGCGGCCAGGGAGAAGAGGGGGGGTATCGTGTAGGGGATCTGTCCTTTTTTGCCCCGCGGGATTTGGTGCCTCCTCGAACGTCCGACCTGATCTTTCTTTTATGGCCTCTGGGGACCGGGCATAAGAGTCCTATTTTGGGACAAAATGAGGCGGATCGGGACGCATATCATGAGATTCGTTTTGGACAAGGGGCCCTGGATCAGGCAATGAGCGCCCATGAAACCCTCTTGGTACTTAAAGAGCTCACGGGAGAAGAGGAGTTCCATCTGCCTTTTCGCGTGGCGCTTTTTTTGGAGGAGGAGCAAGCGACCGCGGCTACCTTGCAACGCCTCAAAAAAAAGCTCGTGCAGACCTACCTTTCCTCTGAGGCTTTTTTACGGCCCCTGGTTTATGAGGAACTGGACGAGGAGGAGGACGTGGTGTTCGCCCTCAGCCAAGAACTCTACGACGCTCGACGCAATTCCCTCTTAGTGGATGTTCGTCATGGGCGAATTTATGGTACGATTTTCCAAGGCAAAGAAAAGGCATCGCTGTTGTTTCGCCGATTAAAGCCCCCGGGACTTCGGGGGAGTGCCGGAGCCCAGTCCTTTCGGGGGGCTACGGAGGATTTAGAGGAGCTTTT
The DNA here is from genome assembly GCA_002838815.1 of Clostridiaceae bacterium JG1575. Classification (GTDB taxonomy): domain Bacteria; phylum Bacillota; class Clostridia; order Clostridiales; family Clostridiaceae; genus JG1575. Next base: position 27,196 of record LQGW01000051.1, read on the forward strand.
GGCCTTTTCCCGGGCCATGAAGCGGGAGTTGGAGGATTAAATTCCATGGTATATTTGGATCATTGCGCCACCACCCCGGTATATCCCGAGGTGGCGGACGAATTAATGAAGGTGATGTGCGCCGCGTATGGCAATCCGTCTTCGCTGCACGCCAAAGGGCGCGAGGCGATGGATCTTGTGGAGGCGGCCCGAAAAACCCTGGCCCAGGCCATCGGAGCCCAGGCCCAGGAGCTGATTTTTACCTCCTGCGCCACCGAGGGCAACAATCAGGTGCTAAGACAGTTTAAGGGGCGCTCCATCATCACCACGGCCACCGAGCACCCCAGCGTGAGAAATACCCTGCGGGAGCTGGCAAAGGAGGGGACCAAGGTGACGGAGCTCCTTGTGGATGCACGCGGACAGATTCGCCTGGCGGATTTGGATCGGGCGCTCCATAAGGATACGGCGTTGGTGAGCATCATGCAGGTGAACAATGAAACCGGGGCCGTCCATGATTTGGAGGCCATCGGCCATCTGATCGCAGAGCGCAAGCTTCGGGCTCGCTTTCATTCGGACTGCGTCCAGGGATTTTTGAAGCTCCCTTTGGATGTGAAAAAAATGCATTTGGATTTTGTCACCGTTTCGGCGCATAAGGTGCACGGCCCGAAGGGCGTGGGCTTTTTGTACGCTCGTCGCGGCCTGCGCCCCCTCCCCTTTATGACGGGGGGCGGCCAGGAGGGGGGACTTCGCGCAGGAACGCTGAATGTCCCGGGCATCGCGGCCTTTGGCAAGGCTTGCGAGATCCTTGAGCCCCGGCAAAAGGAAAACTTTGATCGGGCTCTGGCGCTGAAAAAAGAGCTCTTTTGGGCGCTTTCGGCGCTGGTTGGCCCCCAAGGCATCCGTCTCAACGGCGATCTTCATTCGGATTCGCCCTATATTTTGAACGTTTCCTTTCCTGGGCTTCGGGCAGAGGTCCTCTTACGGCTTTTAGAAGACGCCGAAATCTACGTCTCCACCGGATCCGCCTGTTCGTCCAAAAACATGAAGGATTCCCACGTATTGACGGCCATGGGGCTGACGAAAGAGGAAATCAAAGGGTCCTTGCGCCTTTGTCTTTCCGATACCACCACCGCAAAGGAAATTGAACAAGCAAAGGAAGGCTTTGCCAAGGCCTTGGCCTTTGCACGGAGGATAACGCATTGAAGGAATTGATTTTAATCAAATACGCCCCGGAGATTTTTCTCAAAGGGCTCAACCGGAAGGTCTTTGAAGACCGTCTGATGACCAACATCCGGGCCGTTTTAACAAAGGAGGAGTACACCCTCCATAAAGATCAGCTGCGCTGGTTCATTGAAACCGACCACCCTCAGCAGGTGGCGGCGAAAGTGGCCAAGGTCTTCGGGGTGATGGAGGTTCACCGAGTTTTGGAAGTGGAGCCTACTTTGGAGGCCATGGCGGGAGCGCTCCGGGAGGTGCTCTTGCGCTCGCCCAAGGGAACGAGCTTCAAAGTGGTCACCCACCGGGCCAATAAAAAGTTCCCTTTGAATTCCATGGAGATTTCGCGGGAAGTGGGGGCACGGATCCTACAAACCACCGAGGGGTACCCCGTAGATGTGCGCCAGCCCGAAGTGACGCTGACCCTTGAAGTGCGCTCCATGGCTTATGTATACCATCAGATGCTGCCCGGTCCCAATGGGATGCCCTACGGCAGCAACGGCTCCACGCTGTTGATGCTCTCAGGGGGCATTGATTCCCCGGTAGCCGGATACCTGATGGCTCGGCGGGGCGTCAAGGTGTCGGGCATCTATTTCCACAGCCATCCCTATACTTCTGAGCGGGCCAAGGAAAAGGTTCTGGATCTGGCGCGGATTCTAAAAGAGTCCACAGGCAGCTTTCGGCTCATCATCCCCTCCTTTACGGAAATCCAATTGGCCATTATGGACCAGTGCCCCAAGGATGAATTGACCATCATCATGCGGCGCTTCATGATGCGCCTGGCCTGTGCGGCGGCGAAAAAGCACCGCATCCAGTCCGTGACCACGGGGGAATCCGTAGGTCAGGTGGCGTCGCAGACCATGGAAGGGCTCATCGTTTCGGATGCCGTTTCGGATCGGCCGGTGTTCCGGCCCCTCATCGCCACGGATAAAACCGACATTATGGCCATCGCCCAGCGCATTGGAACCTACGACACCTCCATCCTGCCTTACGAGGACTGTTGCACCGTCTTTGTCCCCAAGCACCCGAAAACCAAGCCCCGTCTGGACGAAGTGGCGGCCCATGAAGCTGTGCTGGATGTAGAGGCTTTGGTGGCGGCCGCTTTAGCGGGGGCTGAGGTGGTGGATCTATGAAAAAACTGATCCCTGTCAAAGAAGGGCGATCCTTGGGTCGCACGCAGCATCTTCTGCGACCGCAAAAAGAGCATGGGGAAGAGGGCTATCTGGAAGAGCAGCAGGCCCAAACGCCTTGTTGTCGGCGCGTCGGGATCCCCATCTTGATCAAAGAGGAGGCACCGCGCTCATGAGGAAAAAGCCCAGCATGTACTCCGAGCATTATCTGAAAGGGCGGCGGCGGCGTCGGCGAGGGCAGGCGCTGTTGATCCTTGGGGGATTTCTTTTGCTTTTTTTCCTTTTTTTCATCCCCTATTATATGGACAAGGTGGCAACCTATAAGGCTCAGGGCGGACGCTTTGAAGAAAAGCCCCCCTCATTGCTCACTCAGGCGGGCGCCAACACGACGGTTCCCAAACAAACGACCCCGAAGAGTGTGCCCCAGACCAAAATCGACCCCACGCAACAAGCCAAATACAAGCTGCAAAGTGGGGAAGAGGTCACGATTCTTTTTCAAAAAGGCGAAGGGGGTCTTCGCTTTCGGGACGTTCAAGGGCCCAAGTCTTTTCAGTACGACATCTCCCCAGAAGGCAAAGGGCTTTTGATCAACGAGACCCGGCCCCAAACCTTAGTGCTCATCGGTGAGGATCTCTTAGCTAAGGATGTGACCATGGCGTCCTTTGAATTCACCGAAGGGGAACCTACCTTGCAAAAAGACGCCATTCAAAAGGAAGGGTTCATTTGGATGAAGGAGGCTCGCTTTCTCTCCGAGGACGTCATCGTGTTTCCCTCCCAGTTGACCCGCCTTGAAGGCATGAGCTTTCTTTGGGCCTACGATCGTCCCTCGGGCAAGTATCAACAGATCCCAGGCACCAAGGCGCAAAGGATCCATCTTTTGGAACGCACCACCGAAGGCATCCGGTTTTCCATGGATGATGAGGTGAAAACACTGAAGGAGACCTTGGAGGTCGCCCCATGAGGATTGGCATCTCCACCTCTTGCTTTTTCCCAGAGCTCACGCCACTAGAGGCGCTGCGCTTTTTGGGCGAGGCGGGCGTGGATCTCGTCGAGATTTTCTGGCCGGGTCCCTTAGAGCAAAAAGCGGTCGAACTTCAGCCGCTGCGGGCGATTTGCGATGCTTACCAGATGACCGTCGCCTCGGTGCACGTAATCAGCTCCGCCCACGAGCCATTGCTCTTTGCCCGAAAGACCGCCACCCGGCGAAAGTATCTTTCTTTGTTTGAGGAAACCCTCGACGCCATGGAGATCTTGGGCGCCCGTCTTTATGTGTTCCATGGAGGGTCGCTCGAGGTAGAGACCCCCAGCGACCTCCAGCGCCTGGCGCAGGGGTACGATGATTTGCTCGAGCGGTGCAAAGCGCGCGGCGTTCGTCTGGCCCAGGAGAATGTCGCGGGAAAGGCCTTGGGAGACCCTAGGGTTTTGGCCCTGGTTCAAGGGGCCATGACCAATGATTTAGGCCTGACCTTGGATTTAAAACAGGCCGTTCGGGGACATACGGATCCCTTTCGCTGGCTCGAGCGCTTCGGGCCTCATTTGGCGCATCTGCACCTCAACGATCAAAAAAAAGCAGTGGACTGTCTGCTTCCTGGTCAAGGCGCCTTTTCGTATGGGGCGCTCTTTCAAAAGCTGCACGATCTCGACTATACTGGGGATGCCGTGGTGGAAGTCTATCGAGACAACTATCAGCGCTTGGACGAGGTGCTTGCCGCCCGCCAATACTTAATGTCGCTTCTTCGGACCCCAGATCTTTGGAAAGGAACAAGCCAATAAATCGTGGACATAAATCCCATTCAAACGACGCTGGAAGAATCCCCTTTGCCAAAGGGGGGACTCTTCGCGTCTCTTCGAGAACGCATTTTATCAACGGAACTAGACTATCCCCGCCATATGGCGCATACCTTAGAGCGCGACTTCGGCTTTTTGGTGTGGGAGGATCGTCAAAAGGACCTGGCTCTTTTAAATCATGCGGTGATTTACCCCCACCGCGTCACCGCGTTGCAGTCGACGCTTCAAGAGATCACCGCCTTTTACGAAGAGAAGGGGATCCGGCCTAGGATCTATCAGCCCTTCACCTCGGGGTATTTTGTGGAGGAGGCGAGTACCTTTCGAAAAAACGGCTACGACATTCAACTTTACGCCCCGACTCGCTTCATGCTGCGCACCAGGGCCAGCCGCATCTCGCCGCAAGGAGACCTTTTGATCCGAAAACTCACGCAGTGGGATGCGCGCATCACGCGGGATATTTTGCTGCCCAACGGACACCCGGAAGGGGAGGGCCTCATCAAAAAGCATCTGGAGTCGGATCGCTGCTCTCTTTGGGTGGGGTATTTGAAGGAGGAGGCGGTTTCCTTGGTTACGGGGTTTGTCGGGGAGTACGGCGTTGCTCGCATGGACTCCATGGAAACCCGAGAAGAGCTGCGTGGGCGGGGCTACGCGAGAGATCTTGTGCACGCCATGGTGGCGCACCAGGCGCGTCACTCCCAGCTGCCTCTTTATGTCTGGCCGAGCAATCCCACGGCGGAGCGCATATTTCAAGAGGCCGGCTTTGAACGGTTCTTTGAAGAACAACACGCCAGCGCGGTGTATCACGGGACGCTGTAGCATGATAGGAGGAACGTAATGGATTATTTTAGCTTAGTGGTGAGTTTAGCGCTCATCGTCATGATTGCCCTGCAGATTCAAAAGCGCAGGGGTCTTTTGGTGCGGGCCAAGGCGACGGTCGTGGAAAACACCGCCATGGGCATTGCCTTGGGGATGATTGCGGTGGTGACCTTTTTCGGATCTTCCACTGCGTTGCATTATGCCGTGGGTGCGCTCTTAATGGCGCTGGTGGTGGCCTCTTTCCAAAAGGCCGGCATCGCGAAGAACGGCCTGCATTCGGTGAATCGCATTTTTATGAGTCTGGGGTGGGATCGCCTGCGCTTTGCAAAGCTCACCGAGGATCCCAAGAATCATACGCTGCGCCTGAACACCGTGGGGGGTTCTTGGAACAACATCATGACCTTTGACCTCCAGCAAAAAGAGGCAGTGGTGGAGATTCTTCGGGCGCATCTTAAAAAGGACCAGCTGGAGATTGAGGGGGAGAGCCCTCGCAATAAGCGGAGCACACGCATCACCCGTTCCTAAAGCACCGTCAAAGCCTTTGAGCAAAAAGTCAATGGGTGTGATATAATAATTTGGCATGATTTTGCATGAGCAACACAAAGCCCCCAGGATGGGATTTGTGAGGAGGAAACAAATGGATTACAAAATCGAAAAAGTATCGAAAAAAGAAACAGTGGCCCAGGTCGCCCTCTCCGCGGAGGAATTCCAGGCGGCTCTTCAAAAAGCTTTTGAAGAAAACCGCGAGCATTTTCAGGTTCACGGATTCCGCAAGGGCAAAGCTCCCTACGCCATGGTCAAGCGCGTGTACGGCACTCAGGTGCTTTTTGAAGAAGCGGATTACATCGCCATCAATGACGCCGTTAAGGAAATCATTGGAAAAGAAGATCTGAAGGCGGTGGAATTCCCCAAGGTGGAAATTCAAGAGCAAAGCGAGGAGAAAGGCTTGACGTTCAAAGCCATCTTTGAAGTTATGCCTGAATTTGAACTGCCCGAGCTCGATGGGCTGGAGGTTCCTCGCCACAACCATCCCTTCTCCGAGGCCGATGTGGATCGCCGCTTGGAGGAAATGCGCAACAAAAACAGTCGTCTTAAGTCTCGCGAGGAAGGTCAGGCCGCTCAAAAGGGAGATACGGTCACCTTGGACTTTGAGGGATCCATTGACGGAGTCCCCTTTGAAGGCGGCAAGGCTGAAGGCTATGAATTGGAGCTAGGCTCTGGACAGTTTGTAGGCACCTTTGAAGAGCAGGTCGAAGGCATGAAGGTGGGCGAAGAGAAGGATCTTTTGGTTAGCTTCCCGGAAAACTACGGTCAGGAACTTCTCGATGGTAAGCAAGCCACCTTCCACGTCTTCATTCGTGACATCAAAGAGAAGGAAGTTCCGCAGCTCGATGATGAGTTTGCCTCTGAAGTTTCCGAATTTGAAACCGTGGAGGAGCTGCGTGGCGATTTGAGCCGCCAGATGAAACAAGAGCACGAGAAGCACATGAAGGATGCCGCCATCAACGGAGCCATCATGGCGCTGGTGGAGAAAACCGAGCTGGACGTGCCCGATGCTTTTGTGGAGCGTCAGCTCGACTACATGGTGGACGATATGAAGCAGCGCCTCTCCCAGCAGGGATTTAGCCTGGAGAGCTACTTTAACATCATCCAGTCCGATGAAAAGGCTACGAGAACTGAAATGAGAGACAACGCCGTGACGCGCGTGAAAACCGACCTTGTATTGGAGAAGCTCGTTGAAGAGCTGGCGCCCGAAGCTGCCGAAGAGGACCTGGTCGCTTTATCCAAGGAACTGGCCGAAACCTATAAAATGGACGACGACTTTGCAGAAAAGCTCCTTGAAGCCAGCCGCGAGCAGCTTACGAGCGATGTGAAACGGCGCAAGGCCTTGGATCTCCTGGTGGATAAGGTTCGTTTTGTCGAAGGGGAAGATCCCTTGGCCCACGAAGAAATCAATCTATAAGCATCCAACGTTTTTACGAAGAATGTGCTAGGAAAAGAGGCATGCGTGCCTCTTTTCCCACGTTATAAGCCATTCATAAGTTCACTGGCTTCGATGGGAGGGTATGGTGAAGATTACAGACAGCTTAAAGCAATATCGACAGTTAAAAAGGCGCCTGGTGACGGACGGCATCGTGGCGGGGATTTTCGCAGGACTGCTTTCGGTGGGGTACCGCTGGATCCTTTCCGTGGCGGATCTCATCCGGCACGACATGCTGATGCGAAGGGATCCCACGTCCCTGCTCCTCTGGGTGGGCGCCTGTGTGGTGTTCGCCTTGGTCATCGGGCGGCTTTTGGAATGGGAGCCCTTATCCTCGGGTTCAGGCATCCCTCAGGTTCAGGGCGAAATTCTGGGCTATTTTAATATGAGCCCCTTGCGCCTCATCACCGCCAAGGTGCTGGGCGGTTTTTTGGGCAGCCTTGCTGGTCTTTCCTTGGGGCGGGAGGGCCCATCCATTCAAATCGGCGCCGCCGCGGGAAAGCTTTCCTCGCGCCTTTTGCACCGGGATTTGACGGAGGAGAGTTACATCGTCTCCGCGGGCGCCTCCGCGGGTCTAGCAGCAGCCTTTAACGCGCCCTTGGCCGGGACGCTGTTCACGTTGGAGGAGATGCATAAAAACTTCTCTCCCTTGATCCTCATTCCAAGCCTCATCGCCGCGGTCATTGCGGATTTTCTTTGTAAGAATGTATTTGGCCTTGCGCCGGTTTTTCGCTTCACCACGTCACAGGCCTTGCCGCTGACTCAATACTATGCCGTGCTTTTCATGGGCATCATCACAGGATTTGTGGGGGTTTTGTTCAATAAATCCATTCCCCTTTTCCAAGATGCCTTCAAAAAGCTGCCCACCGCGACCCGATATTGGCCCTTGCTCGCGGCTGTGCCCGTGGTGCTCCTCGGCTTTTGGCTGCCGGGCTTGACGGGGGGCGGCCATCACCTCATTGAAGAGGTGGCGCATCACCCCACGGCCCTTTGGATGCTTTTTGTCCTGCTTTTTCTAAAGCTTATTTTGACGTCCTTAAGCTACGGCTCCAAGGCCCAAGGGGGCATCTTCCTGCCGGTGCTGGTGCTCGGCGGCCTCTCGGGCATTCTTTGGCATCAATTCCTCCAGATGGGGGGAATGATGCCAGGGCTCTACCGGACCAATTTCGTTATTTTAGGGATGGCGGGGATTTTGACCGCCGTGGTCCGCTCACCCATTCTCTCCATCATTCTCGTCACGGAAATGACGGGCTCTTTCAGTCATCTTTTGGCCCTCTCTGCGGTGGCCATCACCGCCTATTTGACCGCGGAGCTCTTAGGCTCGAAGCCCATCTATGAAACCCTCATGGAGCGTATGCTCGGTCACGGCGGCAAGCAGACTGCTACGACCAAGCGCGTGGTTAAAACCTTCCGTTTGCCCATGGATTCGGCCATGGCCGGCCATCGGGTCAAGGAGCTTTCACTGCCCAAACACGTGCTTTTGGTCGGGATCGATCGAGGGGACGAAGAGATCATCCCCAAGGGGGATACGAAGCTTTTGGCCGGCGATGAGATCACCCTTGTGGTGGAGAGCCGAGACATCAGCTTGGTGCTCGATTATATGGACCCTATTGAAGAGGGAGCCCTGGAAGCTTTGGACCGGGGCCAAAAAGCAAAGCCTTAGATTTTCTGCTATACTCATTGAATGGGGAGAAGTTTTTTCTCCTTCTTTCATTGAAATTTAATATCAATCCTGCATACTGAAGGGAAGATCCTAGAAGAATGGGATCGAGAGGAGGTTCCTCTCGATGCCGCTGCTGTCTTTAAAAGGCAGGGAGCTCCCCCAAGGCTCAGGGAGGATCAAAGGAGGGTACACCCATGAGTTTAGTACCAATGATAGTAGAACAAACGGCTCGCGGTGAGCGGTCGTATGACATTTTTTCTCGTCTCTTGAAGGACCGCATCATCATTCTCTCCGGAGAAGTCAATGATGCCATGGCGTCCTTGGTGGTCGCGCAGCTGCTCTTTTTGCAAAGCGAGGATCCGGATAAGGACATTTATCTTTACATCAACAGCCCTGGCGGCAGCATCACCGCCGGCATGGCGATCTACGATACGATGCAGTACATTAAGCCGGACGTTGTGACGCTGTGCGTTGGCATGGCGGCTTCCATGGGGCAGTTTTTGCTCACGGCTGGCACCAAGGGCAAACGCTATGCGCTACCCAATGCGGAGATCATGATGCACCAGCCCCTGGGCGGATTCCAGGGCCAGGCCACGGACATCGAAATTCATGCCAAGCGCATCCTGCGCACCAAAGAGAAATTCATCCAGCTCATCGCGGAGCATTCGGGCAAGGACCCCGAGGTCATTCGCCGAGACATTGAACGGGATCTCTTTTTCTCCGCCGAGGATGCCAAAGCGTACGGACTGATTGATCGGGTGATTGAAAACTATGCCCAGGACGTCCGGGGAGAAGAGGCTCCAAAGGAGGAAGTTCATGAGTAAAAAGAACGATGAGACCCTGCGCTGCTCATTTTGCGGCAAGTCCCAGGACCAGGTGGAACGCCTGGTGGCGGGACAGGGGGTTTATATCTGCAACAACTGCATTGAGCTTTGCAACGACATTTTAGCCGAGGAGAAAACCGCCCAAGGCAAAATGGAGATGGAGCCTGCGAAGTTGCCCAAACCTCAAGAAATTAAGAAGCATTTGGACGAATACGTCATCGGCCAAGAGGATGCCAAAAAAACTTTGGCCGTGGCCGTATACAATCATTACAAACGCATCCAAAACAAGGATCAGCACGGCGGCGACGATGTGGAACTGCAAAAATCCAACGTGGTGCTTTTGGGCCCCACGGGTTCTGGGAAAACCTACCTTGCGCAAAGCTTGGCTCGGCTCTTGAACGTGCCCTTTGCCATCGCCGACGCCACGACCTTGACGGAAGCGGGCTATGTGGGCGAGGATGTGGAGAACATTCTTCTAAAGCTGGTCCAAGATGCGGATTACGATCTCGAGCGTGCCGAGCAGGGCATCATCTATATCGATGAAATCGACAAGATTTCCCGAAAATCAGAAAATGTCTCCATCACGAGAGACGTTTCCGGCGAAGGCGTGCAACAGGCTCTTTTGAAGATTTTGGAAGGGACTGTGGCAAACGTTCCGCCTCAAGGCGGGCGCAAGCATCCCCAGCAGGAATTTTTGCACGTGGACACGACGAACATCCTCTTCATTTGCGGCGGTGCCTTTGAGGGCATCGATAAGATTATTGAGCGCCGGACGCATTCGTCCTCCATGGGCTTTGGCCAGGAGGTGCATTCCAAGAACCGCGAGGACATTGGCAAGATTTTAAAACAGATTCTGCCGCAGGATTTGACCAAATTTGGCCTGATCCCTGAGCTTGTGGGGCGTCTGCCCATCATCATGAGTCTCGATGCCCTAGATCGCGAGGCCTTGGTGCGGATTTTGAAGGAGCCGAAAAACAGCCTGGTGCGCCAGTATAAAAAACTCTTTGAGCTGGATCATGTGGCGCTGGAATTCCAGGAGGAAGCCTTGGCGGCTATCGCCGACATCGCCATTGGGCGGGAAACCGGGGCTCGGGGCCTTCGCTCCATCTTGGAGGACATCCTGCGGGAAATCATGTTTGAGATTCCCTCGGACCCCCAGGTGCGGCGAGTGGTGATTACGGAAGAAACCGTTCAAACCAAGCGGCCGCAAATCATTCGGCACCTCAACGAAAAAGACGAAGAAGAGAGCGCTTAAAAACAGCTCGCGCGGGCACACCAACGGTGTGCCTTTTCTCACTATTGGCCCCGAGGCGCCCTGGGCGGGGCGATAAAAGGGTACTCGGTCCTCCCGAGCGCCTTACCTAAACGGGGCAATGGTGGTATGATTTTTTCAACACTAGGGAAGGAGAATTAGAATTCATGAACAATAGCAAAAGGCTGCCCCTCATCCCATTGCGGGGGCTCACCGTTTTTCCCCATATGATTTTGCATTTTGATGTGGGTCGCTCGAAGTCCGTGCTGGCCGTCAATGAGGCCATTTTAAATAAGCAGGAAATCCTCCTCGTCACGCAAAAAGAAGCTCAGGTGGAGGATCCTTCCGAAGAGGATCTTTACGCCATCGGCACGGTGTGCGTTATCCGCCAAACCTTGAATTTGGCGGGCAATACCGTCCGGGTTCTTGTGGAAGGGCTCTATCGGGCCAAGATTAAAAATCTCGAGCAAGAAAACAGCTTTTTAAGCGCCGAGGCGCTGCCCCTTGAGACGTTGACCCAAGCGAGCCCGGAAGAGTTGGAAGCCTTGATGCGCTCGGTGAAGCAAGCCCTGTATCATTACGTGAAAGTTAGCGGCGCTGTGCCCCGGGAAACCTTTGGGGCTATGGAAGACATTCGGGACGCTGAACGCTACGCCGACATGGTGCTGGCGTTCCTCCCCATGAGTGTTGCGGACAAGCAGGCCTTCCTCGAGGAACCTTCCTTGAAGAAACTGCTGGAAAAGCTTTTGGTATTCATCAACAACGAGACGGAAATCGTCAAGCTGGAAAACAAGATCGGTCGCAAGGTAAAAACCAACATCGACAAATCCCAACGAGAATACTATCTGCGCGAGCAACTGCGGGCCATTCAGGAAGAATTGGGCGAAGAGGACGAAACCAAAAAAGAAATCACTCGTTACCATCATCGCATCACGGAAGCGGATTTGCCCAAGGAAGCCAAGGAGCGCGCTTTTTATGAACTGGACCGCCTGAAAAATTCAGGGCCGTATTCGGCCGAGGGCGGCGTGATTCGAACCTATATTGATTGGATTTTGGATTTGCCTTGGCGTGTTTATACCCAAGACAGCAAAGACATCAAAAGAAGCCGGCAGATTCTCGACGCCGAGCATTACGGCTTGAAGGACGTCAAGGATCGCATTGTGGAGTATTTGGCCGTCAAAGCCACAAAAGATAGCCTCAAAGGGCCCATCCTTTGCCTTGTGGGCCCTCCGGGGGTTGGAAAGACCTCCATCGCAAAATCCGTGGCGCACGCCCTGGACCGAAACTTCGTTCGCATGTCCTTGGGGGGCGTTCGGGACGAGGCAGAAATCCGCGGGCACCGCAGAACTTACGTGGGGGCCACCCCGGGGCGCATCATCTATGGCATGCGCCAAGCCAAATCCAGCAACCCGCTCTTTTTGCTCGATGAAGTGGACAAAATGGCGGAGGATTTTAGGGGCGACCCGGCCGACGCGCTTTTGGAGGTGCTCGATGCCGAGCAAAACAGCACCTTCCGAGATCACTATTTGGAGCTGGAGTATGACCTCTCCAAGGTGATGTTCATCACCACGGCCAACAGCTTAGACACCATTCCCTGGGCCCTTCTCGACCGCATGGAGGTCATTGAGGTGTCCGGCTATACCTATGAGGAAAAACGCAACATCGCCAAGCGTCACCTCATTCCCAAGGAACTCAAAGAGCATGGAGTGGATGGTCGCACCCTCCGAATCACCGATGAAGCCCTTTCGGCCATCATCGATGGGTATACCCGAGAGTCTGGGGTGCGTAAGCTTGAACAGCAGATCGCGTCCTGCATCCGAAAAGCCATAGCGAGGCTCTTAGAAACGCATAAAAAATCCATCACCATCAACCCCAAGGTCGTGGAAGAATTTTTGGGGCACCCCCGCTTTGCCTACGACAAGGCCGATCAAAAGGATCGAGTGGGGGTGGCCACGGGCTTGGCTTGGACGCCTTTTGGCGGCGATATATTGCCCATCGAAGTGCAGGTCATGGATGGTGGCGGCAAGCTGGAACTCACGGGGTCCCTGGGGGATGTCATGAAGGAATCGGCCCGCGCGGCGTATTCCTACATTCGCTCCCGAGCCAAGGAGCTCGGCGTGCCGCAGGATTTCCACAAGAATTTGGACCTGCACATCCACGTACCCGAAGGCGCTACGCCCAAGGACGGCCCCTCTGCCGGCATCACCATGGCCACGGCTATGGTCAGTGCCCTCTCGGGTACCCCCGTCCGCTCGGACGTCGCCATGACGGGGGAAATTACCCTGACGGGACGGGTGCTGCCCATTGGCGGCCTTCGGGAAAAGAGCTTGGCCGCTTACCGCGCCGGCATTAAGACCATCATCATTCCTAAAAAGAACGAACCGGATCTGGACGACATTCCCGAGAGCATCCGCACGGAAATGACGTTCTTGCCCGCAAGCGACATCAGCGAGGTCATCCCCCAGGCCCTGCGAGGGGACGCGTAATGGAAATCAAAACTTCTGATTTTATCACCTCTGCGGTGAATCAAAGTCAGTATCCCGAGTCCTCTTGGCCCGAAGTCGGCTTTATTGGCCGCTCCAACGTTGGAAAATCCTCCATCATCAATTCCCTGACCCAGCGCAAAGCACTGGCTCGGGTGTCCAATACGCCTGGGCGCACGCGCCTTGTAAACTTCTTTCTCATCAATGGCTGCCTGACCCTCGTGGATCTGCCCGGCTACGGCTACGCCAAGGTGAGTAAGGCCGATCGGGCGCAGTTTGGCAAGATCATCGAGGAGTACCTCTCCCATCGCTCGAACCTCAAAAAGATGGTGCTCTTGGTGGATGCCCGCCATAAGCCCACCGAGGACGACTGCCTGATGCTCAATTATTTTCGCCACTATGGAATTCCTTTTCAAATTGTGGCGACGAAGCTCGACAAGCTCAAACGCAACGAGATCAAGAAGAACGAGCGCATCATCCGAGAGACCTTGGCGCTCTCTATGGATGAAGAGGTGTTGATGTATTCTTCTTTGTCCAAGGAAAACCGCCAAAAAGTGTTGGACGCCATATTCTTGGATCTTTTAGAGCCTTCCACGGAGACGATTCGATGAAGAAAAAGGCATTTTTCAAAGAGTGGGTGCTGCCCATCGCTGCGGTCTTTCTCATTGCGACCCTCATTCAGCGCTTTGTCTTTTTCCAAGTGCTGGTGCCCACCGCTTCCATGGATCCCACCATCGGCGAGGGGAACCGGATGCTGGTGGTGCGGGAATATCGCCCCAAGAGCCTAAAGCGCGGGGACATTGTGGTCTTTACGGTGCACCAAGGCGGGCAAGACGTGCTTTACATCAAGCGCCTCATCGGACGCCCTGGGGATCGCATCGTCATTGAAAACGGCGAGGTGTCGGTGAACGGGGAGCGCCTGAAAGAAGATTATGTGGTGCACCGCGACCGCTTCAACGGCGTCTATAACGTGCCGCAAAACGCCTATTTTTTCATGGGAGACAATCGTGAAAATTCGTCGGACTCTCGCTATTCCCCCGTGGGATACGTCCCTGAAAAAAACATCATCGCCAAAGCGGGTCTTCGCTTTTGGCCCCTACGTCAGTTCGGCTTTTTAAAGTAGGCTGGAGGGTTCAAGAAGGGACGCCCCCAAAGCACCCCTTGGATCGAGGAAAAGGAGCGCCCCAATTCGCCTGAGCCTGCGAATTGGGGCGTTCCTTTTTAAGGGGGCGTGTGATGTTCTAGTTTAAGGGGGTATGTGATGTTCTAGGGCTGAAAAATATGATACCCTAAAAGGGACAATGGGCCCCGCACTCACTTTGAGAAGCACCCTGGGGCCAAAGGAGAATGGTTATGAAAATTGCAGTCTTAGAGCCCTTGGGGATCGATCAAAAAAAACTGGAAGCCTCCCTTCGGGACGCGGTGGGGGACTCAAACGAAGTGGTTTTTTTCCCGGATCGTCAAGTGGAGGCCCAAGAACTCATTCGGCGCATCGGCGATGCTGAGGCGGCGGTGCTGTCAAATATTCCCTTCCCTGGGGAAGTGGTGGCGGGCTGTCCCAAGTTAAAGTACTTATGCGTTGCCTTTACCGGCTGCGATCACGTGGATTTGGACGCCTGTCGCGCCCGAGGCATTCAGGTGGCCAATGCCAGCGGCTACTCTACGGCAGCCGTGTCGGAATTGGTCTTTGCCCTGGCGCTCTCCTTGATGCGTCAGCTTCTCGTTTGCGATGCTCGGACCCGCTCGGGAGCGGCTCGGGGCAGTCTCCTGGGATCCGAACTTAGGGGCAAAACCTTTGGGATCGTGGGTCTTGGGGCCATTGGCCAACGAGTTGCCACCTTGGCCCAGGCCTTTGGGTGCCAGGTCCTTGCATCTTCCCGCACCCCTAAAGCGATCCCAGGGGTCCTTGAGGTATCCCTGGAAGAGCTGTTGCGCCGCTCGGATGTGGTGTCGCTGCATCTGCCGTTGGTTCCTGAAACCAAGGGGTTGCTCAATCAAGAACGCCTCGCCCTCATGAAGCCCGGCGCGTTGTTGATCAATACGGCCCGAGGGCCCATTGTGGATTCTTTCGCCCTAGCCCAAGCGCTCAACGAAGAGCGTCTAGGCGGCGCCGCCATCGATGTGTTTGAAGGGGAGCCGCCACTGCCCAAGGACCACCCGCTGCTGACGGCGAAGAATACCCAACTTGCTCCTCATGTGGCCTATGCGACGCATGAATCCATGGAACGGCGCGCCGCCATCGTCTGTGAGAATCTGCGCAGCTACCTTGCCGGATCGGCGCAAAACCTCGTCTTGAATTAGGTCCAAGGCGTTGCATAAACCGTGGACGCTGGCGGCATAATAAAAGGGATCCTCGGATCTTGCAATCGGGACGGAGGCCCTTTGGGGCGTCCCCCCTTTTTTCTTTCCATCCAAAAGCCCTGCAAGGCCAAAGCTTCTTGGCCTTGCAGGGCTTTTGGATGAAATGGAATTCGCCGAGCCTCTTTGAGTGCTAAGGGGCGAAGGGATTGGGGATGGCTTTTTCAATCCTTTTTATTTTCGGGCGAAGCCGGCGGCAATGCGCAAAAACGGCAGGGAGGAGCGCTTGGGTCGGCCGGGGCCGCTTTTGGCGGCGGGATCCCGCCGCCAGCGTATGAGAAAGGCCAGGGCGCCTAAAAGGCGGATGGCAGCGGATACGTAGAGGGCATGGTAGACGCTGAAGGTCTTTAAAATCAGCTCCCCTAAAAAGGGTGAGATAAAGAGGGTGACGTTGGTTAAGGTGGTGTGTAAGGCCGTGCACATCATGACCTCCTCGGGCGGCGCAGATTCTAGGAGCGAGCCCAAAATGACCACTGTTACTCCAGAGGTGAAGATGCCCATGGAGATGCTCATAATGGCGTTGATGGGCAACGTTCGAGATAGGGCGTAAAGGACGGGACTGATGGCCATACCCATACAGACCACGGCGGTGGTGAACTTATAGCCGTGGCGGCGGATGTGGTTGGCCCAGAAATTGTAAGAAAGAACCATGAAGAGCGAACTCATGACGTTGATGAGGGTCAGCCAAAGTTCGTTGGCTTTTAAGACGTTGATCTGATAGAAGTTGAAGAGCGGCCAGCCCATTTGCCAGCCAAAGTGAAAGAGCAGCGAGCAAAGAAGAAAGCTGCGGAATTCCCGATGGGCCAGAGCCGACTGGAAGGAGGCCTTGGGGGAGAATTTTTTTTGCGGCGGGGGCGTCGTCACTTCGTGAATCTTCGAGAGGGTACGGATTTCGAAGAGGCCGAAGACGACGGAGCTCAAAAAAAAGAGTTGATAGATGAGAAGCACCGCTTGATTGTTTTTGGGATCGGGCAAGCTCAGCACAAATCCCGCCAAAGCGGAAAAGCAAATCATGATCACCTGGGAGAGCTTGTTGCGGGTGGAAAGGGCGCCCGCGCGGTCTTGGGGTGAAAAGATGCTGCCCGTCCAGCTTTGTAGAGCCGTCTGAGCGATGCTCTCGGGCAGGTTCATCAAGCTAAAGAGCACCACGAAGGCGTAGGCTCGCAAGGGCTGGGGAAGATAAGGGGTCGCAAGCAGAAGCAGGGGGAAAAACCGCGACAAGTAGAAGAAACGCCGCATGATGCGGCCCTTATTTTGGGCGCGAGAAATCAGTAGGATCCCCGGAAGGGTCGTCAGCACCGCCACGAATCCCGGCAAGGCATTGAACAGGGAATAGTGCAGGGAGGTGGCACCCAGCCGATCCATGAATTTTGGCGCGTAGGTACGAGAGAAGATGGTGACGATGGTAAAAAGGATTCCGTTGAGCGTATAGTATTTTAGGTTGTCGTCTCGGCCCAAAAGGCCCGTCAAGCGACGCTTCTTCGGTGGTTTCATAAGGAGCCCTCCACGATGCGTTAAAAAGAGCCCGAGCGATGCCAGGGCTATTGACCTTATTATACCCAAAGAAGGGAGGGATTGACAGCCAAGGCAAGGCCAAAGCGAGAAATCCCTCCCTTCTTTGAGGGGGGCGCCGGAGCAAGGGCTACTCCATTTCGGCGAAACGGTCCGTCAGTTCGTTGAGCAGATCCTGCTTGGTCTGCCAAAGGTTTTTGGACAGATCGACGTAATACTTATGGGGGTTTTCCAAGCGCTTGACTTCATCCCAAAACTTGTTCATTTCGCCCTTGGAATACTGAGCGATGTCTTTTACGCTGGGGCTTTCGTAGACGCAGCGGCCTTGTTTGAAAATTTGAACCTGCAGCTGCTTGGCGTAAAAATGGCGAAGGGTCTTTTTCTTCCAGGTATAGATGGGGTCAAAGATCGTCAAGGGCGCCTGTTCATCAAGGACTTCATCATGATGGCAGATGACGTCCGCCAGGGCCAAATCATCTTTTTGCGAGAAGATGCGATAGATTTTCTTAAAGCCCGGCGTGGTGATTTTTTCTTCATTCTCCGAAAGCTTGATGCGGGGGCTGGGGCGGCCCATTTCATCGTCCACGGCCACGAGTTTATACACCCCGCCAAAGACGGGCTCGGATTTCGCCGTAATGAGGCGCTCGCCTACGCCGAAGCCGTCGATGCAGGCGCCTTGAGAGAGGACGTCCCGAATGATGAATTCGTCCAAGGAGTTGGAGACCAGGATTTTGACGTCGGAGAAGCCTGCTTCATCCAAAAGCACTCGGGCTTCCTTCGTCAGGTAGGTGATATCCCCAGAATCAATGCGGATGCCCCTGGGGCGATGTCCCTTGGGCACCACCACTTCGTTGAATACGCGAATCGCGTTGGGAATACCGGACTTTAGTGTATTGTAGGTGTCCACCAAGAGCGTGCATTGGTCGGGATAGGTTTTGGCATAGGCTTTGAAGGCCTCGTATTCTGAATCAAACATCTGAATCCAGGAATGCGCCATGGTTCCAGACACCGGGATGTCAAACATCATCCCCGCCATGGTGTTGGCCGTGCCGATGCAGCCGGCGATGACTGCTGCCCTTGCGCCATAGGTGGCGCCGTCGTAGCCCTGCGCTCTGCGAGAGCCAAATTCCATGACGCCCCGTCCCTCGGCGGCTCGTACGATGCGGCTGGATTTTGTTGCGATGAGGGTTTGGTGGTTGATGGTGAGCAACACCATGGTCTCCAAGAGTTGAGCCTGCATTACCGGACCCCGTACGGTGACAAGGGGCTCGTTGGGAAACACCGGGGTACCCTCTGGGATGGCATAGACATCGCAGGTAAAGCGGAAGGTGCGTAAAAAGTCGATGAAGGGCGCGCTGAATAGGTTTAGGCTCTGCAAATAGGTGATGTCTTCTTCGGTGAAACCCAATTCGTTGATGTATTCGATGAGCTGCTGGACGCCGGCCATGATGCCGTAACCGCCGTCGTCGGGGATGCGTCGAAAATACATGTCAAAGTAAGCGATGCGATCTTGCATGTTGTTGTCCAGATAGCCATTGCCCATGGTGAGCTCATAAAAATCTGTGAGCATGGTGAGATTTCGGGGTTCCCGCACGTTGAAGCGGCGTTCTTTAAGATCCATGTGGAGGTTCCTATCCTTTTCTGTTTGATGGTGGTTCGTATTACCCATAATATAGCCCAAAGGGCGCTATGTGGCAAAGAGTTTAGCGCTTTGTTTGCCACGGGCCCATTTGAAAAAGAGAGGGTGGAACAATGACTTTAGATCCATGGCAAGAAGCGGCTCGAACCAGCATCGCTCGGCAAACGTTGTTGGTGGCTCCGCCGGGTTCTGGAAAAACCACCGTGTTGTTGCAAAAAATCCACTTTTTAATGGACGAGATCGGTGTTTTGCCCGAAGAGATGCTGGTGGTAACGTTCTCTCGAGCGGCCGCACAAACCATGGCGCAGCGCTTTGGCAAATCCGCTGAGACCACGCCGTATTTTGGCACCTTGCACGCATTTGCCCGTCGAGTTCTCTTGCAACAAGGGGAGTCGGCCCCGTTAATCACTCCGGCCCAAGCAAGAGAAGCCCTAGAGCAGGCGGCGTGTCGCTATGAGCTCTCTTTTTTGGCGGTGGAAAAGGCCTTGGGGGAGTTCTCCTGCGCCCGAGCGAAGAATCAGGGGGCCAAAGAGGTCCTTCCCTTGGCGGCCTTGGTGCGCGAAGACTATACAGCCTATAAAAAAGAACACGGTCTTTTGGACTTTGAGGACCTGCAAGAGCATCTATTGACCCTTTTGCAGGATCCCGTGAAGGGGCCAAAGATCGCATCTCCCTACCGCTGGGTGCTGGCGGATGAATTCCAAGATTTCAACGATTTGCAGCTGAGCCTTTTGCAGGAGCTGACCAAGAGGGCCTCGTTTTTTGGGGTCGGGGATGAGGATCAATGCATCTATGCCTTTCGGGGGGCGAATCCTCGGGCCATGGTGCACTTTTCCGAGTACTTTATGCAAGCAGAAGTGCTGTACCTTCGCCGCAATTATCGAAGCGCCGCCGCCATCGTACGCTTTGCCGATGCGGCCATCCGAAACAATAAGTTGCGCAACCCCAAGGTGATTGAAGGGGCCCGAAGCGAGGAGGGGACGGTGGAGATCCTCAGCATAGCCTCCGAAGAGGAAGCGGTAGACGCGGTGATTCGCCGCCACCATCGATGCGATCCACCCCCGAAGGATGCTCTCTTGGTACGGACCCATGCTCAAATGCAGGACATCGCTCGGCTGCTTTTAAAAAAGGGCGTGCCTTTTGGTCTTTTGGATCAGCCCTTCGATCCGTACCAGCGGCCCGCGCCTCGGCTTTTTTGTTCGTTGTTCCGCTTGGCCTTGGATGTTGAAGGCAGCACAGGGCTTGAGGCCCTCACAGTTTTTCCCAAGGGATTGCCTCGGGGGATCCTGGCGCGTTATGAGGCGCAAAAAACGAAGGGTCTTCGTGCGCTGTTAGACCCCGAGGGCCCTTTGACTCGGGATCAAATTCATCAGCTTCGACGGTTTTATAGGGACTTGGAGCGACTGCGCTCGCTTTCTTTAAAAGAAGCCATTGCTTATGCGCTCTACGTCATGAGGTATTATAAGAATCTCCAGGAGATGGCATTGAAGAGCGGGGTTCCCGCAGCGGATCTTTTGCAGGAGGTCCAAGAGATGGGTCAAGAGCTCTCCTTGGATCCATCCTTGGAGGAATTTGTCCGCTTTTTGGCGGGTTGGCAAGTGGTCCTTGCCCAAACGCGCCAGGAATTCGCCCTAACCCTCTCCACCTTGCATGGAGTGAAGGGCATGGAATTTGACGGGGTGTTTATGATGGATTGCGTTCAAGGATCCATTCCCCATGAAAAGGCCGGCTCGGATCTGGAGGCGGAGCGGCGTCTCTACTACGTGGGGCTGACCCGGGCCAAAGAGGCGCTGACGCTTCTTGTGCCCGAAACCTTAAAAGGCATCCCACAAACGCCTTCGCAGTTCTTGCCTGAGGACTGGGTCATAGGGGCAAGGGAAGTGGCCTCGAGCAAGCAAGGGAGGCGGTTTTATGAGGGGAAGGGACTTGCAGCACTGAAAAAGATCGTTCGCGCGGGCAGGACCTTGGGAAGCTCCTCGTTGGGCGGCCGTCCTTGAAGGATTTTGGCGTATTCCCTAGGGAAGCTGAAATTTTGTTATAATCAGGAGAATGAATGAAAGGACTTGATGCCAATGAAATGTCAGATAGGACCCAATGACGCCGGTCAAACGGTGCAAAAATACGTTAAAAAACTCATGAGGGATGTGCCGCTCTCGGCCATCCATAAGGCCTTTCGCAAGGGTGATGTGCGCCTGAACGAGCAAAAGGCAGACCCCAAGGATCGCTTGAGTGAAGGCGACGCCTTGGAAATTCGCTACCTGGATTCCCGAAAGGCAGAAACCCCCAAGGAATTCATCCAGGCCAGTGCGGACTTTAAAATCATCTATGAGGATGCTTCGCTGCTGTTTATTGAAAAATGGCCCGGGGTGTTGGTGCACCCGGACGGCTCCGAGGCGCCCAGCCTCACCGATTACGTGCTGTCCTACCTGGCTGAAAAAGGGGATTACAACCCTGCGGCCGAAAACACCTTTTCGCCCTCGCCCCTCAATCGTTTGGATCGCAACACCTCGGGCCTTGTCATCTTCGGCAAGACCGCTCAAGGGACAAGGGAATTTGCCGCACTGCAGCAGCAGGGGGGCTTAAAAAAGGAGTATACGGCCCTCATTAAGGGGCGCTTGGCCGATGGGATCCATGAAGCCTATATTGAAAAGGAAGAGGACCGCAACCTCTCCAAAATCTATGAGGAGCCAGGTCCCGGGCGCCGCCGCATCGCCATGGCGTCCAAAACCTTGACCTCCAACGGGATTTATTCTCTCGTAGCGCTGGATCTTATGACCGGTAGGAGCCATCAACTGCGTGCTCACTTGGCTCGCCTGGGAAATCCCATCGTGGGGGATCGAAAATACGGAGACAAGGCCGTCAACGCCTTTTTTGATAATAAATTTGGCTTGAAGTTCCAGTTCCTCTATGCCTACAAAGTCACCTTCGGCCCCACGGAAGGGACGCTGTCCCCCTTGAGCGGGCGAACCATCGCGGTGAAGCTGCCGCCTCTTTTTCGGAAGATCCGTAACGAAGTCTTCCGCTTGGACCTTTAACAAGCCGCAGCATTCAAAGAAGAGGAGTTCATCATGTCCCCCACATTAAAAGAAGAAAGCACCTCAGAAGGCTTTCTCGCGCTTACCCTAGCGTCTTTTTTGGTCAAGCTGCTCTCCCTGATCTATGTTCCGTTGTTGTTGTATTTGATCAAGGCCGAGGCTCATGGCGTCTACATTACCGCTTATGATTTTTTCGCCTTTGCCTTTGTCATTACCAATGAGGGACTGACCAAGGGGATTGCCCGCATGGTTTCCGACCGCATGGCCCGTGGCGATTTGGCCGGCGCCCACCAGGTCTTTCGCATGACCCGCCGGATGCTGCTGGTGTTAGGGCTGGCTGTGGGCGCGGCGTTGACCTTTGGAGCGGGCCCTCTCTCAGAGCTGGCGCAAGCCCCTAAGGCGCGAGAGGCTTTGACGCTGCTTGGCCCTTCCGTTGCGGTATGCTCGGTCTCCTCCGCCTATCGAGGCTATTTTCAAGGGCGCCGTGTTTTAAAGCAAAACGCCATCAGCATGGTGCTCGAGCAAAGCGCCAACGTGCTTTTTTCGTTGCTGTTTGCGGTTCTTTTGCTCCCCATCTCCATGGAAATGGGGGTGGCTGGGGCGACCAGCGGGACCCTCTTGGGCGCCTTGCTGTCCGTAGCCTACCTCATGTGGGTGCATCGGCGAACCCAGGAGAGCCCGGAGGCCCTTGGCAGCGCTTTGCGGGAGAACCGCACGGTTTTAAGAACCCTTTTGGCCTACACCCTTCCCTTATCCATCGCCACCGCCGCCACGCAATTTGGCAACATCATCGACGTCATCAACGTGAAGTCTCGCCTCGTGGTGAGCGGCTTAAGTACGGCCCAGGCAAATATTGCCTACTCGCAGCTTTCTTCCTGCAAGACCATGATCGCCGTACCGCTGACGGTGATGGCGGCCTTGGCCACCAGCCTATTTCCAGCCATTACCCGGGCGGTGGCCTTGGGGGATCGGGAAGAAGTGGCTCGTAAAGTCAATCTTTCGGTGAAGCTCAATTATCTTTTATGCTTCCCCTCGGCCGTGGGGCTGATGGTGGTGGCGGGACCGGCCAACCGGGCGATTTTTGATGGAGCGGCGGAGCGGGGCCTACTCATTGCCCTGGGCGCGGGGGTTGTGGTGTTCTCGGGCTTGATTCTCATCCAGACGGTGCTCTTGCAGGCCGCGGGTTACCAACGCCAAGTGCTCAAGCCGTTGATTTTGGGCATCGTGGTTAAGCTTTTATTCAATTACTTTTTGGTGGGCCAGCCCCAGTGGCGCGCACAGGGCGCCGTTGTGGGCAGCTACGCCCAATCCGTCGTGACGTTTCTTTTGTGTGAGCGCATCATCCGAGGCTCCTACCGCCTCGCTGTGCCCCACGGAGCGCTGGCGGCCAAGGCGGCTTTGGGGTCATTGCTCATGGGCGCCGTCCTTTGGGGCGTGCAACGGCTCGTCCCGGTCGCCCCTGGGCGCCTGGCCAATGCCGGACTGCTTTTGGGCCTGATGGTTTTGGGAATCTTCACCTACGGAGCCTGGATTTTAGGGGCTCGGGCGGTAAAATTCCAGGAATTTTCAAATCTAGCCCCAAAACTAGCCCGAAAGCTTCCGCCGAGCTTTAAGAGATTCTTCGGCTGAAGATGAAAAAAAGAGCGTCGTATCGGCGAAGGATTCCCTCACGGTGAGGGGATCCTTCTTCTTTTTTGCGGCGAGAGCTTCGCGGACGATGCCCCACGACTTGACGGGAAACGATATAATAGAAGAGAACACTTAGGAATTTGGCGACCAGAAGGGAAGGAACCGCTATGGAAGATTTTTTGATGAAAATCGACCCATCGTATCGTCATCGAGCCAGCGGGTTCGAGAAAGTATTCGGCAAGGTGGCCCTAGGAGCCATGCGCCTGGCCAATCCCTTTAAAAAGTTTGCCTTTAAAACCCCTTGCTTGATGCATCGGTTCATCAACATCAAGGCCGTCCACATCCTGGAGGCTGAAGGGTATTATGAGGCGGCGGACTTTTATCGGGACCACATTCGTCCCTTGAATGAAGGGGCCACGTGGATCGACCAGGATTTTAAAAGCATTCACCATTTTTATCACTATAAGGAACAAAAAGGGTTGTTCGGATTTTCCGATGCCTTAACCCAGGCCCGGCGGTACCGGGATCAGATGATGGAACACGCTCGGAACAAAAATCTCACGAGAGCCCTTTTTTATACCGGCGTCATCTGTCATCTGATGCAGGATATGACGGTACCCCAGCACATTGGGAATCACCTGCTCAACGCGCACCGCGAGTATGAGGTGTGGATTCTCTCAAAGTCTTGGGATACCATGGATTTCACCGTGGAGCGTGGGATCAAGCGATACCCCCGGTTTGATCTTTACCTTCAAGAGACGGCCCGCTTCACGCAGCGGTGCTATGAACAATCGCTAACCATGGACGATCGGGAAGAGGCTTTTCAATATCTGGCCACCACCTTGATTGCAAGGGCGCAGCATCTTACGGCAGGACTGCTTTTGGATCTCTATGAGGGATGGTTTTCCACCCTGGATAAATCCATGCATGAAAAGCGCCAGGCCCTTCGTAAGATAAAGGAAGGTACAAAGGATTCCATCAATGAGGCGCTTTGGATGCAAGAGGTACCCAAAGATGAAGATAAGAAGGCAACTGGGGAGCACGTGGACCTTCCTTAAGGTCGCGACAGATCCGCTGAGATTGCATGAACATGCAGTAAGGGGGTGGAAAATCATCCGTTACCGCCATTTTGTAGGCGCCTAAGGGGTTGCTTTTTGCCCAAAGGACTTGCTTTGGAAAAAAACTTGGCACAGGCGAGAGCAAATCATGGAGTTTCATAGTTTTTAGGCTCTTTATTGGGAGAACGATATCGATTTCTCTTCTTTGAGAGAAATTTATCGATATCCAACGCCTTTTTTTAGCGGAACCCTATTGATGGGGGTTGAAAACGGGGATCAGAGAATATTACAGACCAACTTATGTGTTTAGCCTCGGCTTGTAGGGGCTCAAAAGGCGATTTATTGGCGCAAATAAACGGGTTTGATTAACTATTGTCAAAGACTGTAAAATCAATTCTGTATCATTAAGGAAAAGAAAATAGCACAGTACAGCGGCGAACTCACGGAGGTGGAATGAAGCGGGCGTCCGGTTGAAACAGGTCGGGTCTGGGTCTAAAATTGAAGTGTTGCGCCATTAGCGCAGAAAGAGAACCTTCCCTGCCGGGCATCCGACCGGGAGGAAACGCTGGGTCAAAAGATTGAAACAGGTGGGGGATGGACGGGGACCGGATGCAAGAGCCCGACGCATTCATGAATATCCCCATCGAAAACCACATGAATATTCAATCTCGAGACGAGAACTGACACATTCTGTATTATTTTAAAGGGCGA
Source organism: Clostridiaceae bacterium JG1575 (assembly GCA_002838815.1). Classification (GTDB taxonomy): domain Bacteria; phylum Bacillota; class Clostridia; order Clostridiales; family Clostridiaceae; genus JG1575. Next base: position 52,269 of record LQGW01000051.1, read on the forward strand.
AGGCGGTGAAACATTGGCAAAACAAGCGATCGAGAAGATCCGGCAGACGGAAGAGCAAGCCAAAAGCTTGATTCAGGATGCCCAGGGCAAGGCCAGAGACATCTTAAAGCAAGCGGAGAGCACCCTTCGGGAGAATGATGCTCGGGGGATGCAAGAGGCCCGGGACGAGGCGCAAGCCTTGAAGGAACGGGTTCAAAAAGAGGCGCAGGCCTCTGTGGAAGGCACGAAGAAAGCAGGCCAAAGCGCGGTGGAATCCATTCAGCGAGTGGAGGAAGAGAAAATCCATGCGGCAGCCAAGGCGATTATGGAGAGGATTGTGAAGAGTAATGGCAATAGTTGACATGACGCGCTTTACCCTCTTTAGCTTTCGGGAGGACAAAGAGGCCCTCTTGAAAGAGCTCCAGAAATTCAACTATGTGCATTTTCTGGAACGCGAAGAGGATCTCTCGCCAAAGGCTGAGGAAAAAGCGCCGTCTGCACGAGTCCCGGAGCGAGTCGTTGCGGTGAATGAGGATGTCGAACGCGTCAAATACGCCATCCGGCTCCTCTTCAATTACGATCCCCGTCCCAAGGGACTGCGCGGACTCAGGGAAGGCCATCCCACCATCTCCTTTGCGGAGTTGGAAGGGGCGGCGAAGTCCAGCGGATGGGAAACCATCTATGAAAAGGTTCGGGAGATTTCCGACCGGCTGGATGATCTTAAGCTGAAGGAAACCAAGCTGCGCGGCGAGCTTGAGGAAGCCGAGAGCTGGCGGGATCTTGATGTATCGCCCAAAAGCCTCGAGAAATTATCCGGCGCCCAGGCTCTTTTGGGGTCCATTCCCCGAAAGATGGAGGCGAACCTTGTCGGAACGCTTGCTCAAAAAAACTTGGTATACCTTGAAAAGGTCGGAGAAAATAAGTCCGATTTCTTCTATCTTGTGCTCTTTCATCCCAGCGTGGAGGAAGAGGTCACCGAAGTGTTGCGCAGCGCGGCCTTTAGCCAGATGAAGCTGGATTTTGACGAGGAGTCTCTCGCCCGGCGTCAGCGCCTATATCAGGAGATTGTGGCGCTGAAGGCTCTGGAGAATAAGACCAAGGAAGAGCTTCGCACCTATGGCGCGGACTTGCCAAAGCTGGAGCTGGCGTATGAATACCTCGTCAACCAGCAGATGCGGGTGATGAGCGAAGAACACTTTTTGACCACGGAGTACGTGGACGTCATTGAGGGCTATTATCCCACGGAAAAGGCGGCGGAATTTCAAGCGGCCGTTGAACAAGGGGTGGGCGAGCGCTACTATTTGCAGTCCGAAGCGGCTCAGCGGGAGGCTAAGGATGTCCCCATCATCTTAAAGAACAACAAGTTCAATAAGGCGTTTGAGAACATCACGGAAATGTACGCCATGCCCCGCTACAATGAAATTGATCCGACGCCGCTCTTGGCGCCCTTTTACATGATCTTTTTCGGGATGATGCTCGGAGATGCAGGTTATGGATTGATCTTGCTTTTGGGCAGCTGGGCCGCGTTGAAGTACTTAAAGCTCAGCAAGTCCATGCGGGGCTTTGTGCAGTTCTTCTTCTACCTTTCCATCCCCACGATCTTTTGGGGGATTGTTTACGGGTCCTATCTGGCTTTGGACATTCCCGTCCCGAAGCTCTTGGATCTCAACAAGGATTTCACCACCCTCTTGATCCTTGCCGTGGCCATCGGTCTTGTGCACTTGTTCTTTGGGTTGGCGGTCAAGGCGTATATGCTGATTCGGGACGGCAAACCCATGGATGCGGTGTTTGACGTCGGCTTTTGGTATATGGCCCTCACCGGTCTTCTGTTGCTTTTGGGCTCAGGGCCCCTGGGGCTTGCCCCCATCGTCCCAGCCATCGCCAAATGGGTGATGATCGCCGGCATGGTTGGCATTGTTCTCTTTGGGGCACGCAGCGCCGCCGGATGGGGTGGGCGCATCGCAGGAGGTCTTTATTCCCTTTATGGCATTTCCTCCTGGGTGGGCGACATCGTCTCCTACTCGCGACTCATGGCCCTTGGCTTATCCAGCGCGTTCATCGGCATGGCTTTTAATATGATTGCCGGCATGGTGGGCGGAGCGTGGTACTTATTGCCCTTTGCGGCGGTGATTTTTGTGGCCGGACATTTTTTCAACCTCTTTCTCTCCGCTTTGGGCGCTTATGTGCACTCCCTGCGGCTCATTTATGTGGAGTTCTTTGGAAAGTTTTACGAGGGCAGTGGCAAGCGCTTCAAGAAAATGAAGGCGGAGCCCAAATACCTCAATTACTCAGAAGAAGAGAGTTATTGATCATCCGTTAAGGGCTTGCCCTTAGACCGGTCCTTCCTAGGACCCTCATAAAATCAACTCATTAAAATCAAACTCGGAGGTTTGTACAACATGAAATTCTTTGACTTTTTGATCGCGAATGGTGGCGTTCTTTTTGCTATCTTGGGCGCCGTTTTGGCTGTTATCTTGGCGGGCAATGGATCCGCTCGAGGCGTTGGAACCGTGGGACAGGCTGCTGCAGGCGTCATCGCTGAAGAGCCCGAAAAGTTCGGTAAGGCCCTGATCCTTCAATTGCTGCCCGGTACCCAGGGACTCTATGGCTTTGTTATTGGCCTATTCATCATCCTGCGTGTGAAGCCCGACACCACCTTGGAAAGTGGGATGGCGCTCTTCCTTGCCGCCCTGCCCATCGCGTTTGTCGGCTGGATTTCCGCCATTCACCAGGGGAAAGTGGCCGCTGCCGGAATCGGTATCCTCGCCAAGAACGGAGAGCAATCCACGAAGGGAATCATTTTCGCTGTTATGGTTGAAACCTATGCACTTCTCTCCTTCATCATCTCCATCATGCTCCTGCTGAGAGTCTCCTAAAGTAGGAGGCGTCATGGCGAACTTAGATCAACTGACGGCCCAGATTCTTGCCGATGCCCAGGCCCAGGCCGATGAAATCATCGCCAAAGCCCAGGCCCAGGCCGAAGAGCTCATTGCCAAGGGAGCCCAACAAACGGATTCCCGCAAGTCTGCACTGATGGCACGGGCGCAAAATGAAGCGGAATTGATGCGTGAGCGGATTGTCTCCGGGACGGCCCTGCGCATTCGGGACGAAAAATTAAAAGCCAAGGGTCAGATCATCGACCGAGTGATGACTCTTGTCGCGCAGCAGCTGAAGGAGCTCCCGGATGAGACCCTTCTCGACTATATGAAAAAAGACTTGGCGGGTCACTCCTTTGCGCCCGGCGAACGCCTGATGGTGCGCGAGGGCCTGGAAGAGAAAGCCAAAGCCTTGTGGCACACGGTGCCGGTGGAGGGTCGAAAGGGACTCTCAGGCTACATCCTCGATTGCAACGGCGTCATGGAAAACCACTCCTTTGAAACCTCCCTTGACTATCAGCGGGAGGATTTGGAACAACGAGCCGCTCACATCCTCTTCGAATCCTAGGAGGTGAGATCGAATGGACCGAATGGAATATACTCAAGCGGTGGCCACCATGCGGGTGTACGAAAAACGGCTGTTGGATTCCGTGAAGATTGAACGCATGACCGATGCCGCATCGGCGCAGGATGTGCTGAAGATTCTCCAGGAAACCGAATACGCTAAAGTCATGAACACCAGCATGCGCCCCGAGGAGTTTGAAACCATCCTCAGCCGTGAACTCGAGCGGGTGTACCGTGAGGTATATGCGCTCACCAAGGACACGGACCTCATCGCCCTCTTATCGTTGAAGTACGACTACCAAAACCTCAAGACCCTCATTAAGGCCAAGGCTTTGGGACTCGCCGTCATGCCCGCCCTGCAGAATATGGGAACCATTCCCGGAGCTGAACTTCGCTCTGACTTTGAATCGGATACCCTTGGGGACTACAGCCCCTTTATTCAAGAAGCGGTGGCCCAGGCTTGGTCGGATTATGGAAAAAATGCGGACCCGCAGCGGATCGACCTGATTGTGGACAAAACCTATTTTGCGCATTTGTTCTCCCTTTTGGAGGGGAAGAAGGACGTGCAGATGATTCGGGATTATGTCGCCTATCAAGTGGATGCCTTCAATTTATTGGCGCTCTTGCGGGCTAAAAAGCAAAAACAGGACCCTCGCTTCCTGGAGGATCTCTTCGCCCAAGGGGGAGAAATCCCAATCAAAGACCTCAAGGCGTCCTTCAATGAGCCCTACGATACCCTAGCGCGCAAATTCCGCAATGCGAAGGTGGGCCCGGCGTTGGCCAAGGGGATGGAGGCGTTTTTGAACACCCATCGCCTGGGCGAATTGGAGCGTCAGCTGGAAAACGGCTTGATCCGAATCCTGGGACCTGCCCGTCACGTGGTGTTTGGCCCGGAGCCCTTATTTGGCTACGTCGCCGCCAAGGAACGGGAGAACAAGCTTCTGCGCATCATTTTGGTGTCCAAGCTCAACAACATTGCACCGGAGCGGATCCGGGAAAGGCTGCGTGATATTTATGCATAAAGTGGCCGTTGTAGGGGACCGGGATTCAATTCTCGCCTTCAAAGCCCTAGGGGTAGAGGTCGTCCACGCAGCACAACCCGAAGACGCCCGTCGAGCCATCGATACCTTGGCTCGGGACAAGTATGGCGTGATATTTGTCACAGAACAAGTGGCCGCGGACATACCGGACACCATCGAGCGGTACAACAAAATCCTGACGCCCGCCGTAATTCTCATTCCCTCCAACCAGGGAACGCTAAACATCGGCATGAAGCGCATCAGCGATAACGTGGAAAAAGCCGTGGGATCCAATATTCTTTAAAGGAGCGCACTATTTTGAAAGTTGGAAAGATCATCAAAGTATCCGGCCCTTTGGTTGTAGCCGAAGGAATGGATGAAGCCAATGTTTATGACGTCGTGCACGTTTCGGATGCGAAGCTCATCGGCGAAATCATAGAAATGCGAAACGACCGAGCCTCCATCCAGGTGTATGAGGAAACGGCGGGAATTGGACCGGGCGAGCCGGTGTATACCACCGCAGAACCGCTCTCCGTGGAGCTGGGGCCAGGTCTTATGGAAGCCATGTTCGATGGAATTCAGCGGCCGTTGGCCGAATTCCGCGAAAAGGCCGGCGACTTTTTGGAAAAAGGAATTGAAATTCCTTCCCTCAACCGAGAGAAAAAATGGAGCTTTGAGCCCCTCAAAAAAGCTGGGGACCAAGTGGTGGAAGGGGACATCATCGGACAGGTTCAAGAAACCAGCATCGTCTCCCATAAGATTATGGTACCTCCTGGATTGTCGGGCACCTTGAAGTCCATCCGCCAAGGGGACTTCACCGTCACCGAAACCGTGGCGGTTTTGGAGACCAAAGAAGGCGACAAGGACCTCATGATGATGCAGAAATGGCCGGTTCGTCGGGGGCGCCCCGTGGCCAAAAAGCTCAACCCTGAGGAACCGCTTTTGACCGGCCAGCGGGTGATTGATACCTTCTTCCCGGTGGCCAAAGGCGGCACCGCCGCCGTTCCCGGCCCCTTCGGTTCGGGAAAAACAGTGGTCCAGCATCAGCTGGCCAAGTGGGCGGATGCACAGATCGTCGTCTATGTAGGCTGCGGCGAGCGCGGCAACGAGATGACGGACGTTCTGATGGAATTCCCGGAGCTCATCGATCCCAAGACGGGAGAGAGCCTCATGAAGCGGACCGTGCTCATCGCCAACACCTCCAACATGCCGGTGGCGGCACGGGAAGCGTCGATCTATACTGGAATCACCATTGCCGAATACTTCCGGGATATGGGCTATTCCGTCGCCATCATGGCCGACTCCACGTCCCGCTGGGCAGAGGCCCTTCGGGAAATGTCCGGTCGCCTGGAAGAGATGCCCGGAGATGAAGGATACCCAGCCTACCTTGGATCTCGTGCCGCAGAATTCTACGAGCGCTCGGGCAAGGCCGTGCTTTTAGGTTCTGAAGGCCGCGAAGGCACCCTCACCGTCATTGGGGCGGTATCCCCTCCAGGAGGCGATATCTCTGAGCCCGTCTCTCAGGCCACCTTGCGCATCGTGAAGGTGTTCTGGGGCCTTGATGCCTCCTTGGCCTATCGTCGGCATTTCCCCGCCATCAACTGGCTCAATTCCTATTCCCTCTACCAAAGCAAGGTGGACGGATGGATGAACCGCAACATCGACGAGGATTTTGCCAAGAACCGGGCCAAGGCCATGACGCTGTTGCAGGATGAATCCAAGCTCAATGAAATCGTACGCCTGGTGGGGAAAGACACCCTCTCCGAGCCCGATCAACTGAAGCTGGAAGCGGCGAAGAGCATTCGGGAAGACTATCTGCAGCAAAATGCCTTCCATGAGGTGGATACATACTCCTCCCGGGAAAAGCAGAACAAGATGCTCAAGTTGGTGTTGGCCTTCTATGAAGAGGGACAACGAGGCTTGGCGCACGGCATCTACCTCAAAGAAATTGAGCAGATGCCCATTCGGGACCGCATTGCTCGGGCCAAATATCTGAAAGAAGAAGACATCGATCAAATCGACCAGATCCGCAGCGAGCTCATCGCAGCCATGGATGAAATGATTGAGAAAGGGGGACTGGCCGATGCTTAAAGAATATAGAACCGTACGCGAAGTGGTGGGACCCCTCATGGTCGTAGATGGCGTCGAAGGCGTCAAATACGATGAATTGGTGGAAATTGAATTAAAAGACGGCGAAATGCGTCGGGGAAAGGTGCTGGAAGTCAATGGCGACAAAGCCATGGTGCAGCTCTTTGAATCCTCCGCCGGCATCAACTTGCCCACTGCGAAGGTCCGCTTCCTTGGGAAGCCCCTTACCCTAGGGGTCTCCGAGGATATGATCGGCCGCGTCTTTGACGGCTTGGGACGGCCCAAGGATAATGGGCCCCGCATCATTGCTGAAAAACGCATGGACATCAACGGAACCCCCATCAACCCCGTCAGCCGGGACTATCCCTCGGAATTTATCCAAACCGGACTCTCCGCCATCGACGGACTCAACACCCTCGTCCGGGGGCAAAAGCTCCCGATTTTCTCCGGATCCGGTCTGCCCCATGCAGACCTCGCAGCGCAGATTGCCCGTCAGGCTCGCGTGCTGGGTTCTGGGGAGAAGTTCGCCGTGGTGTTTGCTGCCATGGGCATTACCTTTGAAGAAGCTCAATTCTTCATTGATGACTTTACTCGAACGGGCTCCATCGATCGGGCGGTTCTTTTCATGAACCTCGCCAACGATCCCGCCATTGAGCGGATCTCGACGCCACGGATGGCCCTGACCTGCGCGGAATACCTCGCCTATGAAAAAGACATGCATGTCCTGGTCATCATGACGGACATGACCAACTACTGCGAAGCGCTGCGAGAAACGTCCGCGGCCCGTAAGGAAGTGCCCGGACGCCGGGGATATCCCGGATACCTCTACACCGACTTGTCCACCATCTATGAGCGGGCCGGGCGGATTAAGGGACGTAAGGGCTCCATCACGCAGATCCCCATTCTCTCCATGCCAGAGGACGACAAGACCCACCCCATTCCCGACTTGACGGGGTACATCACGGAGGGTCAGATCATTCTCTCCCGCGACCTTTATAAGCGCGGACTTGAGCCGCCCATTGACGTGCTCCCGTCCCTGTCCCGTCTGAAGGATAAGGGAATCGGAAAGGGAAAGACCCGGGAAGATCATGCAGATACGATGAACCAGTTGTTTGCCGCTTACGCAACCGGAAAGGAAGCCAAGGAATTGGCGGTCATCTTGGGAGAATCGGCGCTCTCGGACACGGATAAGGCGTTCGCCAAATTCGCCGAGGAATTCGAGTCTCGCTATGTGTCTCAGGGCTATGAGCGCAACCGGACCATCGAGGAAACCTTGAATCTTGGCTGGGAGCTCTTACGCCTGTTGCCTCGCAATGAACTCAAGCGGATCCGCGATGCCTACATTGAAAAATACCTGGACAACAAGGACATCAAAGGAGCTGAGTAAGAATGGCTAAGCTCAACGTCAGTCCGACCCGGATGGAGCTCACCAAACTCAAAGCCCGGCTCAAAACCGCAACTCGTGGCCACAAACTCCTCAAGGACAAGCAGGATGAACTCATGCGGAAATTCATTGAAATGATCCGCAAGAATCAAAAATTGCGGGTGGCGGTGGAAGAGGAGCTGGAAGCGGCCTTCAAGGATTTTCTTCTAGCCCGTGCCATGATGAGCGATCAAACCCTAGAAGCGGCCCTCATGATGCCCACTGAAAGCATTTCGGTGGATATCCAAAAGCGCAACATTATGTCCGTCAACGTGCCGGAAATGGAATTCATCCGCAACGCGGAAGGGGGGAGCATCCACCCCTACGGGTACGCCGATACTTCGGCGGATCTCGACGATGCCATCGAACGGCTGCACGACATCATGCCCCGCCTTTTAGAGCTTGCACAGGTCGAAAAAGCCTGCATGCTCATGGCGGATGAAATTGAGCGCACGCGTCGCCGGGTCAATGCTTTGGAGTACATGACCATTCCGGATCTGGAAGAGACCATCCGCTTCATCCGTATGAAGCTCGATGAAAACGAACGCTCCTCCATCACAAGACTCATGAAAGTGAAATCCATGATGGAAGCAAAGGACCAAAGTGCTGCAGCAGCTCGCTGAGGCGCTGGATCCGATCCCTTTTATAAAGAAGCGCCGTGGACCCCAGCGGGTCTACGGCGCTTCTTGCTTTTTTTGGAGGGATGTGCCCGAAAGGGCTCTCCAAGAGGGATGAGGCGGCGGGGCCGTCTTATTTGATTTTAGAGTAATCGAGGCCTTCCAAATAGCGCTCGAGTTCCGGGGTGATGGAGGCGATGGTTCCCGGTTCAAAGGGACTCTTCAAGCCGGCGTCGGGGACGAGCTTTTTGAAGGGCTTGCGTCCCGTCTGCTCGCACAAGTTGAGGTACGCCTTCCAGGCGGCCTCATGGTCCTTACGGTCCCAGTTGAAGAACTGGTGGGCGCAAACCTGGGAGAGGGTGTAGTCGAGATAATAGAAGGGATAAAGGTAAACGTGAAGCTGCTTTTGCCAGCGGCCGCCTTCCTCAAGGAACGATACGCCATCGTAATCCAAGTGGGGCAGGTATTTCTTTTCGATCTCTCGGTATTTGGCTTTGCGCTCTGCGGGCGTGGCCTCGGGGTTCTCATAGACCCATTCTTGAAGTTCATCAATGGAAGCGCCGTAGGGGAGGAACTGCAGGGTATCCGCCACGTGGGCGTAATAGTATTTTTCCGTGTCTTCGCCGAAAAAGCGTTCCATCCAGGGATGGGTGAAGAATTCCATGCTCATGGAGTGGATTTCCGCCACCTCCGAGGTCATGGTCTTTAAAAAAGAGGGGCGGACCTTTCGTACAATCCACCCTTGGAAGGCGTGGCCGGCTTCGTGGGTCAGCACATCCACGTCTCCGGAAGTGCCGTTAAAGTTGGAAAAGATAAAGGGCACTTCAAATTCCGGGAAGCTCGTCATATAGCCCCCGTTGGCCTTGCCTTTCTTTGTGGTGAGGTCCATAAGGTCCTGTTTGACCATGGTGGAGAAGAATGCATCGGTTTCGGGAGACAGTTCCTTGTACATGCCTTGGGCTTGTTCCACCATGTAGGCTTCCTCGCCCTTGGGGGTGGGGTTTCCGGACAAAAATTTCAATGAGAAGTCGTAATTTTTCATGTCTTGGATGCCGATGCGCTGTGCCTGCTGGCGATAGAGCTTTTGGGTCAGCGGTACGACGGAATCGGCGATCTGCTGGCGGTAGACGCGGGCATCCTCCACGGTCCAGTCCATGCGGCCCATGCGGGCGTACCCCACGGGGGTAAAGGTGTCAAAGCCCAGCTTTTTGGCGATGCGGGTACGTACCCGCACCAGGTCATCATAGAGCCGGTCGAGTTCTTCGCGGTTTTCTTCAAACCAGTTCCAGGTCGCCGCATTGGCGCGCTTTCTCATGTCGCGGTCTGTGGATTCCAAGAAGGGGGTCAGCCCTGAGAGGTTGCGGATTTCGCCTTCAAAGTCGATTTCGGCAGAGGCTGTGAGCTTTTGATAGGCGGAGGCCAATTTGTTTTCTTCCACCAGGTCTGGAACAATTTCTGGCTTGAAGGTTTTTTGCTGCACTTCATATTTTTCAAACTGATGCTTGCCGTAGCGTTCTTCCAACTGCGGGCGTAAAGGGGATTCTAAGAAGATCCGGCCCATTTCGGTGGCGATTTCCTGGAAGCGGGGCAACTGCTCATCCATGAGGTCTTGCTCGGTTTTGTAGAACGCGTCGTTGGTGTCGATGGTGTGGCGCACGTACGCAAGGCTTGCCATGGTCTCCAGATGGACGGAGCGTTCATCAAGCTCGGAGACTGCCTTTTGAAAAGCATCGGCGTCTTTGCTTGCTTCCATTTTCACCAAAAGATCCTTCATTTCTTGGAACAGAGCGTCAAAGTCAGGGCGTAGGTATTGCATTTCGTTGAATTTCATAAGTACCTTCTTTCTGGGCGTTGGGGAGGGCGTCGGCATGGGGGTGGGTGTAGGCAGGCCAAGGAGCAGGCGTCTATTCGATGGCGCCATTTGGAGAAGCGTCCAAGCGTTCTTGGAGGTCGTTGGCCTCAAGCTCTTTTCCGTACATGCAAAGCAGCGGGGAGAGCTCAACCTCCCGATGGGGGGTTAGACCCAAGGCCCGAACCCAGCTGGTGCAAAGGGCTAAAACCATTTGACGGGCGGTATCCTTGGAGTCCACGCCCTCAAAATTTTTCACTGGGGCAAATTCCTCCCGCCGTTCGACATCCAAAAGAGCCATGTCCTGGGCGTGACGGAATAGGTCAAAGTAGAGGGCTTCAAACTTATAGGCATTGGGCGTAATGGAGCGGACTTTCTGGCCGGCCTCATCGACGGTTTCCACCACCTTGTGCGCCACATGGTAGGCGGCTTCAAAGTGGAGGGCTTTTTCCAAAAAGTCCAGCTTCAAAACGTGATTGATGATGTTGCCGGATCCATAAAGAAGCTTGCCCGAAGGCAGGGTGGCCTCGGCCAGCTCCTGGGGCAGCTCTGTATATTCAATGATGGAGGGCGCATCGTTGCGGTAGGCGTAAACACCCACGTGCTCTGCGGAATGGGTCTTGCGGACGGTTTTTGAGGCCACGTCTTTGTCTTGTTCCTTGGCAAAACCAATGAAGTAGGGGTCGCAGACTCGAACCAAGGCATTGTCCACTCCGTAGAAAAAGATCCAGCGAATGCCGCGGCGGCGCATGTCTTTGAGGCCGCCGGATTCCTTCAGGGCGCGAAAGCAGCCGCCGGAGCCATCGGGGTTGGCGCTGATGCGCCCTTTGTCGGCCAAGAGGATCCGGCCGTTTTCATCCACCGAGGGAAGGGTTCCCTGGGGGAAGAAGGAGATTTGCTCGGGATCCAGACCAAAATGATTGTGCAGCTGGAAAAACCGCAGGGTCTCCTCGTGGTTTTGCGGGCTGGTCATGATGTACCAGGGAATCAGGCCGCCGGAGCATTTTTGAATGTGAGCGATGCGTTCCGCCTGCAACTGAAAAAGCGACTTGCCTGAAGGCAGGCCGATGTCGTAGGCGCCCTTGGGGCCATCAAAGCCCAAGCGGGAGCCTTGACCCCCAGCCACCAAAAAGGCCGCCACGTGACCCTTTTGAAGTTCCTCCAGTCCCGATTGCCAATAGCGATTTCGCTGGGCTTCATCAAGGTCTTGAAAAGCAACGGAATCCATGGCGCGCAGCGAATCCTTGATGTGCGTCTTGGGATGAACCACCAGACGCTGGTATAAGTCGGCGATGGTTTTCGGATCCAGCGCCTCCACTTGTTGCAAAAGGTCCCTTTGTTCCTCGGAAGAAAGGGCCTCATAAAAGCGCAAAAGGTGTTCTTGTCCATAAGGAATCAGCTTTTTCAAAGCTTCTTCAAACGTCATAGCAAACCTCCTTTCAAGGTCGTACCGCTATTATAAGTCAAAAAGGAAACGAATCCAACCGAAAGAAAGGAGGGGCAGGAGCCTCTCCCAAGGAGGCCGCGGCCCAAAAGCAACTCCGCCGAAGGCCGCTTTTTAGCGTTCGGCGGAGCTGTAGGGGGACGAGTCGCCTGCTTTGGGGGTTAGAGCAAGAAGGGATCGTCCAGAGGATCGATGAAGGATTTGGGGTCGTAGTCGGTTTTGATTTCCGGCCAGTCCTTCTTGGAGAGGTCTTCAGAGGGGACGTTGAGCTCGGGGTGGGCGTTGTTGGCGCGCCAGTTGCCTTCATGAGAGGTGCGGGGCGCAAGGGTCAAATCCACCTCGGAAAGATGGATGCCCAGCGCATGGGCTACGCCTTCTCCATAATGGGGATCCGCCTGATGGCAAAGATTGATCCAGCGATGCTTGATCTGCAAGGTGGAGTCGCCCATGTTGCGGGCGGTATTCTCGCAAAGCACCTGCTGTTGCATAGGGGTCATGGCCCGGAAGAGCTTGCCCGGGAGTTCAAAATATTGATCATCATCGGCGCGGAAGTCGTAGCGGTCCAAATCGCCGCCTTCTTGGCGGGGCAGCTCATGCTCTCGGTGTTCCGTCCAGTTGCCGTAGCTGTTGGGTTCGTAATGATTCTCCGAGCCCAAATTGCCGTCGGTGCGACCCACGCCGTCCCGAGAGAACATATGGGGATGGGCTACGCCGCGGGGCTGATTTACGGGAATTTGGTGGAAGTTTACCCCCAAGCGATAGCGCTGAGCGTCCTGATAGGAGAACAGGCGGCCTTGGAGCATACGGTCGGGAGAGAAGGAGAGACCGGGCACGACGTTGTGCGGGGAGAACGCGGCCTGCTCCACATCCATGAAGTAGTTGTCGGGATTGCGGTTGAGTTCAAACTCGCCCACCTCCATCAGGGGGAAGTCTTTCTTATACCACATTTTTGTCAGATCAAAGGGGTTGTAAGGCAGCGCCTTGGCCTCTTCTTCGGTCATCACTTGAATATACATCTTCCATTTAGGGAAAGCCCCTTGTTCAATGGCGTTGTATAGGTCTCTTTGGTGCGATTCGCGATCCATGGACACCACCTGGGCGGCTTCCTGATCGGTGAGGTTTTGAATGCCCTGCTGGCTTCGGAAGTGGTACTTCACCCAAATGCGCTCGTTGTCGGCGTTGATCATGGAGTACGTATGGGAAGAGAAGCCGTGCATGAAGCGGAAACTTGAAGGGATTCCGCGGTCGGACATGATGAGGGTCACCTGGAGCAGCGCCTCAGGCAAAGAGCTCCAAAAATCCCAATTGCTGTTGGGACTGCGCAGGTTCGTGCGCGGATCGCGCTTGATGGCGTGGTTGAGGTCGATGAATTTTAGCGGATCCCGAAAGAAGAACACCGGGGTGTTGTTTCCCACAAGGTCCCAGTTGCCTTCTTCGGTATAAAACTTTAGGGCAAAGCCTCGGATGTCGCGTTCGGCATCGGCGGCCCCCCGCTCACCAGCCACCGTGGAGAAGCGGGCAAACAGTTCTGTTTTCTTACCCACGGAAGAAAACATGCGGGCTTTGGTGTATTTTGTGATGTCCTTAGTCACGGTGAAGGTACCAAAGGCACCCGATCCTTTGGCGTGCATGCGTCGCTCGGGAATGACTTCCCTATCAAAGTGAGCCATTTTTTCCAAGAACCAGACGTCTTGCAGGCCCATGGGGCCACGGACGCCGGCGGTCATGACGTCTTGGTTGTTCGTTACGGGGGCTCCTTGGGCCGTCCGGATCCCCGGATCGTCTCCCTTATGATCGTTGCGGGAGGGCGCTTCAGGGCCTAAATTGTTTTTGGCCATGGGATTTTTCTTGTCCATTGGGGGTTGATCCATTTTCGGCATGGAGTCCTGCGGCGCTGCGGCGGATTGCTTGGGGTCTTTCTCATTCATTGGTTCCATTCCTCCTTTTACAAGGGATGTTCCCATTTCGCTTTGGGAACCCTTATCTTTACACTACCACGGCCTGGAGGCGGCTACGACTTCAAGGAAGAAAGCTTGGGGAAGATTCATTTATTGTTCGTCTTATTCACAGATTGGAAGCAAAAAAACGGCGACCTTTGCGACACAAAGCACAATGTGTGATATAATTGATAATAAATATCAATCAGAAAGAGGATTTTCCATGATGGATCAAAAAAACTCGCCTCAAGGGCTCATCGTGTACACGTCACGCACCGGCAACACGGAAGCGGTGGCAAAGGCCATTCACTCCGTCTTGCCCGGGTTTGACCTCAAAACCGTACCGGAAGTCACGCCAGAAGAAGTCGCTGCTGCTCCTTGCGTGATTTTTGGCTTTTGGGTGGACCGAGGCACCGCCGCTGCGCCCATGAAGGCGTTGATGGAACAAACGGAAGGCAAGGAGGTGGCTTTTTTTGCCACTTTGGGTGCCGATCCCCAAGGGGATCATGCCAAAAGGATGTTGGAGAACATCCAAACCCTGTTAGCGGCAGGGAACAACCACGTGCGCTGTCAATTCCACTGCCAAGGCCGCATTGATCAGACCCTGATGGCGCGCCGGATGCAGGTGGATCCCTCGGATCCTCACTACCCCACGCCTGAGCGCCTGAAAAGCTGGACAAAGGGATTAAACCATCCCGATGAGTCGGATTTCGACGCCGCCAAGGCCTGCTTTGCCGCTGAATTTGGCGCCAACCAATAGCCTTGCCTTGAGTCAACGAGAGACCCTAAGAAAAACAAAGGATTCCGACGATCAAAGAAGTCTTTGCTGATCGACGGGATCCCTTGTTTTTTTTATCGGAAGAGCCAATAGACCGGGTCCTTGGCGATTTGCACGCCCATGGTTCGGTGAGCGATGAGGGAGGTTTCGTTGGTGGCTTCAATGGTCCCATAGGTCCTGCGACCAAGGGCTCGAAGCTTAGTCACCATGGCGCCGTTGAGGGCGCTGGCAATGCCCATCCTACGATAGGGCGGCAGCACCTCCAAGAGCCCGATGGACCCTTCTTCATGGGTTCCCACAAAGCCCACAAGTTCTCCCTCGAGGAAGGCGCCCAGCATCCCCTCTTCAAGGCGTTCCCGAATGTATTCATCGTCATCCACCGTGTGGTAGGTGGCTCGGATAAAGGCAAAATGCTCCATGCTCAAGGGGGCAATGGAAAGGCCGGGCCGAAGGGTTTGGGGCACGGGAAGATCCGCAGGGTAGAGGGCGTTGTAGTAGGCCTTGAGGTGGGGAAAGCCTAAAGCATCGGCTAAATCCTTCGCATAAAAGGATTCATGGGCCCGCACAAAACAAAAATCATTTTCGGGCATTTTTCTTCGCAAAAGGGCCACTACCTCCGGCAGAGCTTCGGGGTCCTCCAGGTGGACTTGGAACATGGGGGATCCCGCCAGCACCATCACCCCCTCACGAGCCAAGGCCACCTCGACCATGCCCCGCTCCAAAAGGTCCACGGAATCGAGGGTTCTTAAAAGATCTTTTTTTAAATGGGCAAGGCATGTCGCTCGATCCCATAGTTGTTGGTTCATAGGTTCCTCCTATTGGCAGCTCCAGAGAAGATGCGGTTGGCTGTTATAAGCCTTATTGTACTGCAAAGTCCCTAACCCAGCCATGGGCTAAACCCAGGGCTTGTGATCGAATGTGGGCCTCGCTTTTTTTGCCCGCCTCGATTGACGTCATCCATGCCTCAGGTTGTAGGGGCCCCCGCAGACCGTCTCCTGCCAATGAAAAAAACAATCTGCAAATAGGACCTTCGGGAAAGTCCAAAGACCGATTTTGCCTGCTGAAAATCTTTGGAACCCACCGGGGAAGACGCCAAAAGCTTGCGCCCTTTGCCTGTCGTTGGTTTTAGCGATCAAAAAATAGGCCCCGCCCTCACGAGGAGGCGTAGAACCCTGCGTTGCAGGCCTCGATTCCCCTTGTATGGGGCCTTTTCGGGGGGGGTTCAAGAAATCCCTGAGGATGAAACGTTTGGATGCGCCGCCATCAGCCAGGGGGGAAGATTCGTCCAGCGGATCTTTGTTTACAGGGCGCCCTTTGGCTCATCGTCTCATGGCCATTGACGGAAGCTAGGAATTCTCGCTAAAGTGGAGGAGAAGGCATACTAAGATCGTGTCCTATTGGCCCAAGGTCAAAGGCGCGCCCCTTACGCGGTGCTTTGATTAAATCAAGGAAAGGAAGGAAGTTCCCATGACTCCAAACGAACCCAACAAACGAAATGGTGGTGCCATGGATGTGGCATTGACGCATCGCACCATCCGAGCCTTTCAGGAGGCTGCCGTGCCTGAAGAAGACGTCCGCCGACTCCTTGAGGTGGCCCGCATGACGGCATCCTCTGTCGGTATGCAAGCATCCTCCATTTTGCGCATCACAGATCCCAAACAAAAGCGTCGCCTGAGCGAAGTTTCGGGACAGCCCTACGTGGCCACGGCGCCAGAACTTTGGGTGTTTCTTGTCGATCAGCACCGCAACGCGAAGGTGCTCAAGGAGAAGGGGGCGGACGGCGCTCTGGCCCTTGATATGGATTTCTTTTTTCAGTCCTTCACGGATGCCTGTCTCATGGCGCAAAACGTCAATCTTTGTGCGGAAAGCCTCGGCTACGGCGCCGTCTTCTTGGGCTCTCTCCTGAATGATCCGGGAAGGACCATCGAAATTCTTCAGCTTCCCCAAGGCACGTTCCCCGTTTTGGGACTGGGCTTTGGGCGGCCCGATCAAGACCCGCAGATGAAGCCGCGCATGCCCATGCAGCTGAGGGTCTTTACCAACGAATACCCGCAAGAGGACGAGCCCCTCTTGCCAAGACTCACCGAGTACGACGAAACGATGCAGACCTATTACGATTTGCGCAACGCCAATCAGCGGGTGGACTCCTTCACCGATCAGGTGGTGGCTCGATACAGCGCAGGACTGCCGGAGCGCAAGGCCATTTTATCTTGGATCCAGCGTCAAGGCTTCGGCGTCCCACACTCCGCGGAGCAATAAAAAGAATCCGGATCCTTTTTCTTGGCAAAGAGGATCTTTCAACGGATGGATAAAGCGTGATATGATGGAACCATCAAATCGTAAAACCAAAGAGGAAAGGGGAGGAATCGCCCGTGTCGGAAGAACACATAATGAAATTTCGAGATGAAGAAGGCCATTTGGTGGAACTGCGTGCCATGGCCCGCATCTTTTTAGAGGATCATGAATACCTCATCTTGGCGCCGCTGGATTCAGAAGATGAGGAATATGTATTTCGCGTGGATCCGGGCGAGGCGGGCGAAGAGTACAATGCGCTGGAGTCCGATGAAGAATTTTTGCGCGTAAAAAAGGAATATTCCCGACTGCTTTACGATACCCCTAAAGGAGATGCTCATGAATAAGGATGAAGTCCTCTTTCTTTTGACCGAAGCCGGTCTGATGGATGTAGAGGCGATTAAAGAAGAACCAGGACTCTTATTGCTTCGTCTGTTCTATGAATTCGACGAGGATGAACTAGAAGCCGCCAAGCGGTTTGCCGAATTTGAAGAAGAAGAGGAAGAACTCGACGAGGACGAAAGCCTCGACGAACCTCAGCAAGCGGATCTAGGCTACGACGAAGATGAAGAGTATTATGGCGATTCGCGCTTGAAATACCTCTCGGAGATCGCCATTGACAACGTCGGCGAAATTCTCGAACAAATTAAAGAAGAGATGGACCTAGAGGTCCAATACGTGGGCTACGATCTGGAGGACGCCATCGACGGCAAGAGCGAACGCTATGAATTCGTCGCTTTGGTGATGGATCCAGAAAAGCAGCGATCCATTGAAGATCTTTTGGATGAAATGGATATCTAGTTTCTTCTATGGTATAATTTAGGCGAAGACATCCTCTTGTGTGCGTATAACTCATGGATATTCAACCTACATAACATATTCGGGATTTCAAAAGACCGTCAACCTCGTCAGTATTCACTTTTACCTAGAAGACAAGGGTTGCCGTGACGGAGCCCCACCTGCAGGAGCAGGTATGAATAAATGAGGGAACGGCACAAGGGAATCAATCAAATAAAGTGTTGCTGCGTACCGCATTTTGCGGCCACCTCCCGCAGCAACACTTTTTGTTTGTTTTTAACGCCTCTTGGTCCAGGGAGCGTCGCTTTTGAACCAGAAACTACGACCGGTCAGGCACCGTGCGGATTCGATGCCGCGATCCATGCGATCCACAACGGGGCCCCCTATCGTAACGAAGAACGCAGTGGGGTCCAAGCAATGGTCTCGACGACAACAATGAGCGTTGACGCCTCGTAAGGATCCCTCGGAACCCTTTGATGGGACCTGAACCTAAGGGGAGGAGTCCATGGACGCCCCCCCGGCAGGATTAAAATGATTTTTTAGGGGGACCTTGGATTTGATCGACTTTCACAACAAACCCGCGGTTCGGTGCCCCGCCCTTTGTTTTTTTTGATATACTCAGATGTGATTGGTCCTTAAAAAGTTTGGATCAACCAGAGGAGCCGCAAAATGGAAAAAGGGAAGAACCGGTTGGAGGATTTGCCGCTGGATCAGCTGATTGAAGGCATCAACCAATTCACCGCCGCCGCAAGAGTGCGTCCCTTAACGGGGGAAGAAGAACATGAGCGGGCACGCTATCGAAAAGAATACCTTCGGCGTATCGGCGCGAATTTGCGGATGACGCTGGATCACACCGATATTCAATATCAAGAGGAACTCCCCCGGGGGCAAAGCCCTGCCGAGGGCTTTGAGGGACGCTATGGCAGTAACGGTACAAAAATTAATTGACGATTTTGATTTAGAGGTGCTGGTCCCCGGGGCGGAAGACAACCTCATCAAGGTACAGGACGTCAATCGTCCGGGCCTGCAACTGGCGGGCTTTTACAATTATTACGACAATGAGCGCATTCAGGTCATTGGCAATGGGGAGTGGAGCTTTCTTGACGAGTTGGATCCCGTATTGCGAAAAAAACGCCTGCAGCGCTATTTTCGCAAAGCCATTCCCTGCATGATCATCACTCGTCGCCTTCAGCCGCATCCCGAGCTGTTGGATGCCGCGCAGAAAAGCCGCCAATGGGTGCTGCGCACCTCCATGAGTTCTTCGAGGTTCATCTCTAAAATCACCATGTATTTGGCCAACGAGATGGCTCCGGAGGTCCGCATGCACGGCGGACTCATTGACGTTCACGGGATCGGAGTGCTCATCACGGGGGACTCCGGCGTTGGAAAATCCGAAGCCACCTTGGAGCTGATTCGCCGGGGACACCGCTTGATCTCCGACGATGCGGTGGACATTCGGGAGGTGGATGGCGTTTTGACGGGCTACTGCCCTGAAATCACCTTCGGCATGATCGAAGTCCGAGGCATGGGCATCATTGACATCACGCAACTCTACGGCCTCTCCAGCACCTCCCAGGAAAAGAATCTGGATCTCATCATCCATCTGCAGCGCTGGGAAGGGGAAGAAGAGGGCGTCTATGATCGTTTGGGCATCAACGAATACCAAAACATCCTAGGCGTCGACGTCAAGCGGCTGAACATTCCGGTGCGTTCTGGGCGCAACATTGCCATCATCATTGAGGCCGCCGCGGCCAACTACCGCTACTCCAAAACCGCCCGACTCTCCCCAAGTCAAATCATCGACCAGCGTTTTGCCGACATTCCAGAACGAGAGCATTCATCAGAGAGGAAGTCCAAATGATCAAGAACACCGACATTTTTTTAAGGGAGCATGGGATCAAGCCCAGTTATCAACGCAAGCGCATTTACGAATACTTGAACGAGCATCGCATCCATCCCACCGCTAACGACATCTACACGGCCCTGGTCGGGGAGATTCCCACTCTCTCCAAGGCCACGGTATACAACACCATGAATTTATTTGCGCGTTGCGGCCTAGTGGACGTTATTCCCATCGAGGGCCATGAGGCAAGGTTTGATCCGCATCCCGAAGCGCCGCACGCTCATTTTCGCTGCACCTGCTGCCAAAAAGTTTATGACGTGCCCCTCTCTTTTCCCGAGGAGGCCATTGAGGAAGCCTTAAGTCAGTGCCAAATTGATACCTTCAACATCAATTTCACGGGCGTCTGCAAGGAATGCCTTGCCCGTAACGAGGCATAGAGAACCCTTCCTGGGCAAAATATAAAAAACACCGAGAGGACCTCCTTTCGGTGTTTTTTCATGGGCCTTGCTTTTTTTGTCGTTCTTTGTCGGGGCAAGGCGTAAAAGGGCGTTGGGGGGTTAAGGGGCTGCGGTGTCCAGGATGGAGGAATCGGTTGCGGCCGTCCGAAACAGCGCCTTACGGATTAGAAGATAGAGACTCAAAAGTGCAAGGATCAAGAGGCCAACCCCCCAAGGGGCGAGGGCAAAAAGCGGAGTTTCATCCAAAAATCGGGACAAAAGCACGTTCAATAGAACGCTCAAGGCGAGAAGGCCGTAGGAGATGAAGGTGGGATTCAACGCGACCTTGCCGCTGGCGGAGAAATAGTCGCGTTTCTCCCAGAGGTTGTCTTGGTCGATGCGGTTCAACAGAACATAACAAAAGACACACACCAGCCACAAAAAATTGATTTCGGAGCGCTTGGGCATCCAAAACCAAGGGGAAGAGGGGGCTAAAGGGGTCAAAAACAACTGGGTGGAAAGGGAGCGGGCGAGGCTCAGCCCGACAAAAGCCAAGGGCAAAAGGCCCCACAGTTGGAAGGCTTGCGCCCGGCGCTCGGAGGGAGTTGTGGGCGGGATCCTTCGAGCCTCTTCGTCCACATAGGCCTCCAATTCACCACCGAAGGTATGTTCCAGAGCGCGACCTTCATCCTGAGCCGCCACAGCCTTTTTCAAAAGGTCATACAGCAGGATCTCCTGATTGATGGGGGTTAGGTCTTTTTGTCGGACATAGTGTGTGAGGTCCGTCATCCGGTAATCATTTTTTACGGAAAGGCGGAGGGTGAGTTCTTTATTTTTCTGGCGGATCTCATTGAGGCGCATGGCAAAATCTCCTTTTGGGTCGCTGCCCGCTGGGGGCTTTTAGAAAAGATTTAAACCATCTTAATCCATGGAAAGGAAATGAGCAAGGCACCCCAACAAAAAACGGATTGCTCATTAGAGGCCCAGACGGTGGAGAAGAGGCTGTAAATCTTTGGGGGAGAAGGGGACGGTGCCCAGACGACCATGCTTTTCGTCGTGGGGGCGTCCGTGATCGTCTGAACCGCAGCTCATCATCAGATGGCGTTCCAGGCAAAGGGCTCGAAACCGAGCCGTCTGCTCTGGCGTGTGGGCAGGATAGTAGACTTCCACTCCGTCTAGGGAAAAGCGGCAAAGCGCTTCCAACGGCGTCTTATAGAGCCCTGGGTGAGCTAAAAAGACAAGGCCGCCGCAGGAGCGTAAGAGAGCCACCCCTTGAGGTACGGATAAAAAGGAAGCCGGCAGATAGGCCTTCGACGGCGGGCTGAGGTAGCGCTCAAAGATTTGCTGCAAGGAATAGGGATGATCTTTTTGAATCAGTTCCGCCAGGTGCGCTCGGCTGAAGCTCGCCTCCTCCCGCGTCAAAAACGGAGCGGGATCGATGTGGATGTCATAATATTGGGCCAGTCGACGGACCATTTCCAGGCCTCGAGTGCGCCGCTTGTCGCGAAAGTCGGCTAAGGCCGACAAAAGGGCTTTGGGTAGGGGCTTTTGAGGGTCAAAGTAGCCCAAGAGATGGATGTTCTCGCCCGCATGGCGGCAGGAGAGCTCAATGCCGGGAATCACTTGAAAGAATCCCTGGGCTAAGGCGGTGAGGGCTTCGAGGTTGGCTAGGGTGTCGTGGTCGGTGAGGGAGAGCACCTCAAGGCGTTGCGAACGAGCCGTGTCAAAGAGGGTTTGGGGCGTATAAAGGCCGTCTGAGGCGGTGGAATGACAATGAAGATCGAGGTTCATGGTCGGGCATCATCCCCTGTGATGCGAAATTGCGAGAGTTCTTGAAGGGTCTGCTGGAGACGCTCTTCAAAAGCAGGATCTAACGGCAGGGCTTCATACTCTGTAAAGCCATCGACCTTGCGGTTTTTGGCGCCAAAATAGACGCCGCCCAAAAGAGTGCTGGAGTAGTGCCACTCGCCTTTGAAGTAGGAGAGGATGGACAAAGCGCCTGAGGAAAAGGCCGGGGCCACGTAGGGCTTGAACCCCAGGGCACGGATGGCGAGATTTTCGTGGAGGGTAGCCTCCGTCAGTTCAAGAGAGCGCTGGGGGTCATAGGTTTTCCAGTCGTTCAAAACCTGGAGGCCACTCCCGTGGGGGCCATAGACTCGAAGGTTCACCGTTGGGTAGCCCAAGCGAGCGGCGTGGTAGCGGGCTCGGGCGTTCATGACGCCCAGGCCGAAGCCTCGAATTTGATCGCTTTGCAGTCCCCCCTCGGCGAGCGCCGCCATGCAAAGAGGATCCACGGGATCGGACACAATGAAAAAATCTCCCGAAAAATTGGCCTCTCGGGCCTCACGCACATAGTCCAACAGGATGCGGCGGTTGGCCGAAAACTGAGTGAGGCGCACGTCCTTTGTCGCTTCGTCGCCCAGGGGAGGAACCCCTGCGGAGACGCAAAAGAGGAAGGCGTCCATGGTGAAAAGCTCCTCTTTTGTCAGACGGCGAACCGGCGGGAAGGGTCCGCCCTCCACGGCGTCAATCTGAGAAACCTCCCGAAGCCAGCGCTCGGCCTTTTGGTCCTCTCGGTCATAAATACCGATCTCTTGCAACACGCCCCCGCCCAAGAGGCGAAGACCCATAAGAAGGGTAGCGCCCACATCACCCAATCCGCAAAGGGCCACACGGGGCGCGGTACCCTTTTTCACCGGATCGGGCCACACGGCGACGTTGGTCAGGGAAAGGGGGGAGCCGGAGGCGGCAAGGGTACGGTAAATGGAAGCGTCTGCCGCGTCCTCTTCTTTTGGGGGCGCCTTCAAAAGACCCAAGGGGCCTCGATCCAAAAAGCTTAGGTCATCGACGCGAAGGCGGCTGGGCAATCCGGGCTCATCCATCAAAAGAGACAAGGGCTCGCCCAGAAAGGTTTTGAGGTCAAGCAAGGGGACCGCATGGAGACGGTCGCCGGCTTTTTTGAGAATTTGGTCCACATAGCGGTCGGGAATAAGACAAGGTACTCCTTCAAAGGTGCAGGTGTACATGTTGGCTCCTTTATGGGGTGGGGGGAGAGAAGAGACCCTCTAAGCGCACAAGCGCTTCGAGGTTATTGGCAAGGTAGGTGGAGGGGCTTTGAGACAGATCGTATTGGTTGCCGGGGCCAAGATCCAGAGCCCGAGGAATCGTCAGCACCTGTCCTAAATTCATCAACGTCAGCTTTCGATCGTAGATTCTGTTAAACTCCGATTCGATGACGGAAAAGATGGAGAGGGCATTTTCATGGGCCGTACACGAGAGGGCATAAAGCTGTGGTGCGGAACGGTCCTTCAAAAAGGAAGGGGCCGTATAAGGCAAGATGAGGTTGATGCTGGGTAAAAGGTTTCGCTCTGGGAAGCGGCCCCGCCACAGGGCATCGCCCCCTAAGAAGGGGTAGAGCTGGTTTTCATTGAACCAAGCCCGCATGCGGGGGAAATAATAGACGGAATGCACGCGGTAGCCGGCGCTTTCCATGAGGTCCTTGCCCCGAGCGCTCATGATGCCGCAGATGATGCGGCGTACCTTCAGGTGATGCTTTTTCAGCAAAGGATCCAAGGCCTTCATACGGTAGCCTTTATGCAAGATCGTATCCACGAGAATCAGGTCCTTGCGGAAGGATTTGATGGTTTTCACCTGGTTCTCAAGGTTCAGGTAGAAGGGGAGCTCCCGGATGGAAAAATGCTGGAGGTCTGCTTCAAAATATTTTTCCGTGTGCAGCGCCTTGGTGACGGTATTGGGGACCAGATAATCCTCCAAGAGATCCCCATAGGGCACGCACATGGCGCCTCCGAGGGTGCGGGGCACCGTGGGGGTCATGGGGACTTTATTTTCCGCCGTGATTTTTCGGATCATGGCTTGGTGGAGCATGAAGGGCTCCAAGGGGATGATGGCTTCTCCCGGGAAGAGCGCGCCCAAGGCCGACTGCAGGCGAACCCTTGCCTTAGCAATGGTTTGTTGCACCAAGGGATTGGAGCGGAAGGGTTCTTTTAAGATGTTCTCCATATCGAGGTTGAGGGCCACAGGGGTGGTCATATTCACGAGGTAAAAACCCTCGTCGCCTTTTTCATAGCGGGTGAAATTGTAGAGGGAAAGGTTGTCTTCAAAGGCTGGATCTTTAAGGGGAAGTTTTGGGTGGAACAGGCAGTATTCATAGTCCTTGGCGATTAAAAAGGCGAGGGTTTCCGTCAAAAGAATCTGGTGGTGGTTTCGACCATCCTTCAGCGGCAAAACCGCGGCAAAGTCCACAGTGGCCAGACGGCCTAGGCTCGTGTGGCGCAGGGCATCCGCCAAAGCCACGTCCCCGATTTCCTTATAATACATGGAGGTGCGAGTCCAATGCACCAAGGCGAGCCCGACCAAGGTGCCTTGCAGGCAGTCCTTCAAAAGCAGCAGGCGGCCGGAGGGTTTGCGAAGGGTCTCTCGGATCAACTCTTCCAATGCCAAGGGGTCTTCGTAAAGCACCGACAAATCTTCGGTCAGCGCCTCTTCAATTTTCGTTGTGACGCGCAGCTCAAGATCTGGGAAGGAGGCCACGCGTTTGTCCACCCCGGCTTTTTGATAGAAGCCATTATCGTAGATGTAACGCTGCGCCAAGGGATCAATCAGGGTGGAAATATCTCGGTTTTCATCAATGTTGGCTCGGATTTGCGAGGAGCTGATGGTCTTTAAATCTCGGGGCAGTTGAAGGGGCGTCAGCTTAGGGAGGCGCTCGTTGAGCGCGCTGAGAACCTGAGTGTCTTCCTGACGTAAAAAGACGATGTGGGGCAGGCTTTGCACGAGGTGTGGGGTTTGGTAGGCGCTGGCGTTGAGCACGACGTCCGAACCGCAAAGAATGGCGACGTCTTGGCCCAGATGCTTTTGCAAAACACGCACATCGTTATCATTGGCGAGGTTTATGGGCAGGCTTTGGGGGAAGACGTAAAGATCCTCCTCTCCGGCCACGGTCATGGCTAAAATTTGCCGGCGCACGCCGTTGGGCAGCGTTTTTTTCGACCAGGAGAATTCATCCACCGCGAGGTAGACTTCATAGCCCATATCCCGCAAGAGCCTGGCGATGGCTCCGTGGGAGCGCGTAAAGGGATCAAAGGTTCCGGCGAAGAAGGCATAGCGTTTTTGGTCGCGCACCTTCAGCGCCCCAAAATCCTGCTCGTAGTCGCCCATGAAGCGATAGATGTGGTTGAAGGCGGCTGCATTGCTCATAAAGGTCAGGCCGTCTTTTTCGCCTTCTCGAGAGAGCACCACCATTTTCTTAGCCATGTCCTGGAAGAAGGTGGCTTTTTTCTCCATGGAAAGGGTGGGGTTGGCAAAAATTTGCCGGCCCAGAACCGTCATGGCGGTATAGCGGACCTGGGCGCTGGGGTCCGCCAAAGTGCCCATGAGCATGGAGGTCAGTGTTTTTAAATGCTCTTTTGTATGCTCTTTGGCGAAGCGGTTCTCAAACTGACGATAGTAGGCCAGCGCGACGCCTGTGGTTTTTAAAATCAGGCCTTTCAATTCGGGCTTGGCCGCTTTGATTTTCTCCGCCATATCCTCTAAGAGCTCGTTGAGCTCGCGATCTTCCAAAAAGAGCATGGCGCGTCCTAAATAGTAGGGGATGTATTCCGTGAAGCGCTGCCCTTCAATTTCCAACGCCCGTAGTAGTTCTACGGCGACTTCATTGCGTTCAAAGGCGTTGAGGTGCGGCAATAAGGCCAAAAGCGCATCCCCAGCGCTGCGGCGGACCGTCTCATAGGCGGAGACTTTCATGATGTTGCAAAAGTGGAAGGCGGTGTTGATGGTGGAGATTTCTTCTCGGGTAATGCTATAGAAGGATAATAGTTTTAGCTGATTGCGCTTGAGGCTCCAGTGGGTCGCCGTTTTGAGGTTGGAGAGAAAAATCAATGCAATGCGATCCGCACCTGAGCGAAGCATGGCAAAGAGCTCGTTGTGCTCGGTCGGGGAGAGATAGGTGAGCGAGAGCTTTAAAAGAAGCTGAGTGACCGTCAGCCCGAGCTCCTCTCGATGGATCAGCGGACGCAAGAGGGCACCCACATCCTCTTTGGGATAATCCTCCTCCTCATAGGCGCCGATGAGCTCCAGGCAAAGGATGATCTGCCAGCGATCCCCCCTTTGCAAAAAGTGCTTCACCATAGGGAAGGTTTCACTTCGGGCGGCTTTGGGCAGGTATTTGGCCGCTTCCAATAAAAACAGGGAGGTCTCGGGATCCTCTTGTGGGGCCAAGTGGAATGCCGAGAGAAACAGATCCGAGTATTCCTTAATGTAGGCAGGGTCTTTTGGGGGAAGATCTGGGAAAAGCGATTCGATGAGCTGACTTAGGGAATAGCCTAAGCGGTGGCGGTGGATGTCCAAAAGCTGTCCGCTGGGATGCAACAGGGTTTCGCAAATGTCCCGAAACAGCTCGGGTCCTGTGACGCCGGAGGCATCGGGTACGACCCCGTCGGGCAGCTCTTTGCGGTAATCCTCATCAAAGTGGGCAATAAGATCGCCGATGATGCGAATGGAGTTTAATCGAATGTCGTCCTCCGGGTGTAAGAGGTTTTCCGTCAAAAACTTTAGGGTCTGAATCTTTTGCCGAGCCGTCAGGTAGGTGGTGTATTCTTCAAAAATGCGCACGTATTCTCGAAGGTCCTGCCAGCTTGTGGTGCTGCGTGCGGCCTCCAAGAAGCTGGCGAGGCTTTTTTCATCGCGCAGTTGGTGCATGATGCCGATGTTGTGATCCACGGCGAAAAAGCGCAGGGACAAGACTAAGTCTGAGCCAAAGCGCAACACCAAGTCATCGCCGTAGAGGTTCGAGGGCTTTGACGCCTCTTTTGCGCCGGGTGTGGTGCAAACCCCCACGGCTTCGGTAAAGGAACCAAAATCGTGCAGCTTTTCATAGACCTTAACGTAGCGGCGGCGTTTGGCCTCATCCACATTGTCGAGTTTATTGAGGATGACTTGGAAGGATTGCTCCAGGGGATAGATGTGCATCTTTGGCGGCGTGACGCCTTCTAAGTTCTTGACGCGAAAGTCCGAAAAAATCAGGATAAGGGATTCCAAAGAGAGGTTTTCCAGCTCCAGATCCCACGTGGAATGATTCACCGCAATGTTTCGGATGTAGTGGATGTCGTGGCGTCGAAACCAGACGTCGGAATAATAATAATGAAGGTAGGGAACTTTTTTGGCGTCCTTTTTCATGACGCCGAATTTGCCAATGTCGTGACCGGCGGCCGCTCCCGACACCCGTCCTAAATCCACGGGGTAGCCAAGCTTTTTGTACTGCCGGGCCAAAGAGAGGGCCAGATCGTGAACGCCCAGAACGTGATCTAGGGTATTGTAGCCGTGAATTTCCGAGGAAAGCTGCATGATCTCATAAATGTAGTCGTCGTGAAACGCCTGCAAAAAGCGACGGTATTCCTCGTCCGGCAGCGCCGCGATTTCCTCTTCTTCAAGAAACCTCAACGGGTGGCGTTGGACAAAGGAGTCGCCCGGAACGGTCCGCTGGTACTCGCAGAATAAGCGGTATAGGCTCAAGACTACGGGAAAATAGGGGGCATACTGAGCGGCCTCCAAGCGTCGGGATTCGGGAAAGGCTTTGGAGACCACATATTCATAAAAATCCTCCGGCTGTAGGGGAAGATCCAAAACCTTCCACAAAACCTCGAGGGTAAATCCCTCGCTTTGGCCCCGGTCTACTAACCGGCGAGAAATATGGCGCGGGCCGCCCAATCCCTTTCCCTTAAGGGCTTGCGCAAGGTTTTGTTCCAATTCATGCAAAGTCATAAGGCTCCTCCATGGGGCGCCCTTACCCCAAAGGCGCCTTCGCTCTATTAGCTACATTATATAGGCATTTTATGAACTCCATCCTCTTTGAGGACAAAAAAGAGGGATTATTTCTTTCAAGGTACAAGGCAGCGGGCGAAGAGCCCCCAAAAAGGCGGGTTGTCGACCCCAAGGGCGCCAGTGCGCGAGAGTGGCAGGGGTTTGGAGTTCGGGCGGCGGGATTTAATTAAAATTTCATCTAAACTTGGTAGGATGAATGCATTAAAAAAGGGAGTGGGTGGGAACGAGTATGAACCGAAAATCTTTCATAACCCGGCTCATCGTCCTGATTTTGGTCCTCGTGGTGGGCATTCCCGTGATATTGGGCGTGTTTTTCCTGCTGCTCATGGGCCTTGTGGTGCTTTTTGCCCTTTTGGTGGTGTCCATCGGGATGATCTCCGCTCCGGCGGTGGCGACGGTGGAACCCTCCGTGGCGATGATTATTCAAGGGATTCCCGAAAAAACCATCGTGCTTTTGGGCGTCGGGTTTGTTTTTTGCACGTTGGGGCTTTTCATCTTATATATTTTCTTTGTCAAGCAGACGGTATTGTTTCTCATCGACATGGTCCGCCGGATACTGGGACAGGAGGTGCGGCGTGGGAAAAAGCGTTAAAATCACCTTGGTGCTGACCCTATTGATCGGGGTGCTGTGCATCGGGGCTGGTCTGTTTTACGCCAAGCAAAATGGATTGGGGCTGGGTCAACTCACGGGTCAGTTGCGGGAAAACTTTCAAAAACTGGATCTGAAAAGCTCCAATAAAATCGGCTATGTGCGCGAAGCCCGAACCGTTTATGGGCAAGTACGAACGGAGCGCAACTTGTTGATCCGTAATGGCGCCAATCGCCTGACCATTTCTCCGGGCCCTGAATTTGCCGTCTCCATTTGGGGCGATCTGCCCGAGAACCAGGAAATGGGCCTCATATGGCAAGAACGGGAAGATCTATTGGTGGTGGATTTCCAAGAGTATTTTAAAAAGCAAGCCGCCCAGGGAAAAGACACGTCGGTTCTCCTTCAGTTGCCTCAAAAAGAGTGGGAGCTTTTGCAGCTGAACAATCGGGGCGGCGCTGTAAAACTACAGGAACTGACCGTCCAGCAGATGGAAATGAAGGAATCTGAGGGCCAATTGACCCTAGAGGGAGCACACATTGAGAAGCTCTCGGTCCAGGGCAATCGCTTGTCGGTTTCAGGAGCGGGGGAGGTGCAAGAGGTCCACCTGGCTGTGCACGATGGGGATATTCAGTTGAAGCTTTCCAAGGTGAAAGGGCTTATTCACACCAATAAAGGTAAAGTAATGCTTCAACTGGCTCATCTAAGTGGGAATCTCAAGGTTCAGGCTGATGAGGGTCCCATCCTTTTGTCGCTGCCTCAGAGGGAGTACCAATACCGCCTGCGCAACGAAAAGGAAGGGAATGCCCCCATCTTATGGTACGGGAAAAGCGCTCAAGGCGCACTGGATGCGGGCGAGGAAAAGGGATTCCCCCTTTTAGAGGCGTATACTAAGGGGCCTCTTTTGAAAGTGGAGGCGCTCAAGTAGCCCAAAAGGGAGACGAAGGGGGCGAGGGTCGAAAAAGCATTCGATCCTCGCCCGCTCTTTTTTTTGCGGCGCAGAAGGGGAACGGCCGAAAAAGATTGAACGATTTATGAATAGAAGAGCCGCTGACAAAGGCCCAGGGGGACAAAGCGCCAAACCCAAGAGAGGTCTACCGGATCCAATGCCTGAAAAAGCGCTCCATGGAATGCTTATTTTTTAGCAGGTCCTAAAGCGAAGAAGAAATGGGACCAGGGCACAGGAAAAACTTTTTTCCCGATGGGCTTTTTGCACCCCTGGGGGGTCGAGCGGGAGAAAGGACCGCCGAGAGAGTTTATCAAAACCAATGAATAAACCGAAAAAGGATAAGGAATAGATATTATAAAAGTTTTGGAGGAATGAATCTTAGGGAGGCCAAAATCAAGAGGTTTGAGGCCTTTTGTGGGGTTAGTCAAGGCTAACAAAAGAATTACATAAGTTTACAATTGCCCCCTTTCCAAAAGAAGGGGAGATGTTATAATGAAGGTGTACTAATTTACACGGGGGTGTAGAAAAATGAAACCAGTAGTTGATAAAGAATTGTGTGTGGGCTGTGGCCTTTGCGCTAGCATGGCTCCGGATGTCTTCATCATGGAAGACGACGGAAAAGCCGGGGTTGTTGTAGAAGCAACCGAAGATGCCGCTACGCAGGAAGCTGCAGACAGCTGTCCCGTAGCCGCCATCACCATCGCTTAGTTTCAATGGGGTTCACCCGTTGATTCAAAGGAAAAGGACCCGCTCTGGCGGGTCCTTTTCCTTTGCGATGGCATCGCTGTTTTCTTGCTATTGGAAGTAGGCGGAGAACAGATTAATCATGGTGAAGGAGGACAAGAAAACGAAAAGCCAAGTGATGCCGCCCAAGAGGATCGGTTTGAGTCCCTTGGTGAACAAATCGTGGAATTTGATTTTGAAGCCCACGCCCGCCAACGCCGCGGTGATGAAGAACTTGTAGGCGGTGGAGATGAGTTTGGCGTAATCTTTAGGGATCCAGCCGAAGGTGTTGATGAGGGCGGCAATTAAGAAAAGAAGGATAAACCAAGGGAAGATTTTCAGGACCGTTTTTCCTACAGAGGTTTTCTCAATGCTTGCGTCTTTTCGTGCTTTGGCTCCTTGAAGGGCGCTCAGAAGAATCGCTAGGGGGATCAGCATCGTTGTCCGGGTCAGCTTCACGGTGATGGGGTGATGAATGGACAGGCCCATGAGCTTGCTGAAGGTATCTTGTGCTGCGGCCACGGAAGAGGTGTCGTTGATGGAGGTTCCGGCGAAGAAGCCGAACTGGGCCGGGGTCATGCCGATGGCCTTGGCAAAGTATGGGTAGGAGAGGGCCGCGAAAAGGTCAAACAAAAAGATGGCGGTGAGGGCGTAGGCGATTTCATCTTCATGCGCCTTGATGATGCTGGCTACCGTTGCAATGGCGGTGCCGCCGCAGATGGAGGTTCCACCGCCCACCAAGAGGCTGGTGTTTTTGGAAAGTCCCAGACGCTTGCCCACAAACAGCGCGACGCCGAAGGCCAAGGCCATGTTGAATAAAACCAGAGGAATGGCTTTGGCGCCATAGCCCAAAACCGTATTGAAGTTCAAGGTAGCTCCGGCGAGCACAATACCGGCGGAGAGGAACTTCTTGCCGGCCCAGCTGGTGCCGGACTTAAATTCTTTGTCGAGCGCAGGCATCAAGTTGACGAGGATCATGCCGATGAGAAGACCGATCATGGGGCCACCGATCCAACGCTGCTGCTTGGAGAGGTAGGTGGCAACGATGGCAATGAACAGACAGACAAGGATCGCAAGATTCTTTTTGGTAAAAATACGGGATGAATTCATTAGAAACTCCTTTTCCCCACGAAGTCCCCTTGGGCGACTGGGCGTGGGACCCACTCATAAAGGAATATTTTTGTGAACTATTCGATAAAAAGGTTCGAATGTAAGGGCATATGAGGGGTTCTCATATGCCCTTGAGATTCAAAGAGAGGGGCGAGATTCGCCCAAAGGAGCGCATCGATTAGCAGGTGGCTCCACCGGATCCGTGCAGATCCTTGGCGATGATTTCTTCCTTGCGGGCCAAAGCGTCCATAGTGAGTAGTTCTTTTTCCACAACATCAAAGCCGAGGCGTTGGATGGTCTGAGCAAAGCGCTCGCCGGTGTTTCCCCGTTCACGGAAGTAGAGAATGACGTTCTCAATGAACTGCAGGGCTTCTTCCTTATCAAAGAAGAGCTTATTCATGGCGAGGCCGGGATGAGGACGTTTGCCCCACATGCCGCCCAGGTATACGCGGTAGCCGAGCTTGCCTTCTTCAATGACGTCAAAGTGGCACTTGCCGATGCAACGACCGCAGTTGTTGCACTTGGCCTCGTCGATTTCCAGGACGCCGTTGACCACATGGGCAGCATCCACGGGACAGGCCGTCTCCACGGAGCAGGTCTTGCAGCCCATGCAGTTGTCCAGGTCGCAGTGCGGCACGAGCTGACCGATGATGCCCAAATCGTTGAGGTCGGGCTTCACGCAGTTGTTGGGGCAACCGCCGGTGGCGATTTTAAATTTATGAGGGGTTTTGACCGTAGCGTAGCCTTTATAGAATCGGTGATGGATTTCTTCAGAAAGCCCGAAGGTATCGATGAGGCCATATTGGCAGGTGGTTCCCTTACAAGAAACCACAGGGCGCACGCGGCTGCCCGTTCCGCCGGTCTCCAAGCCGTGCTCTGCTAAGAAGCTGCGCAGCTCTTCAATGCGTTCGAAGGGAACGCCCGGGAGCTCCACGGTGAGGCGGGAGGTAAAGGTGATGTCTCCGTTGCCAAAGCGCTTGGCCGCTTCACTGATGGCGGCGTTTTGCTCGGCGCTGATTTTTCCGTTGACGGTGATGATGCGGGCGCTGAAGTTGTCCGTTCTTTTGTTGGATAAAAAGCCCAACCCTTTGACGCGTTTTTCTTCGGATGCTGA
This sequence comes from Clostridiaceae bacterium JG1575, assembly GCA_002838815.1. Taxonomy (GTDB): domain Bacteria; phylum Bacillota; class Clostridia; order Clostridiales; family Clostridiaceae; genus JG1575. The sequence continues at coordinate 84,534 of LQGW01000051.1, forward strand.
GATGGTTAAAGTTGCCATGTGATGATTTCCCCTTTTTTTATATTGTGAAAGAGGGACTTTTGAGATCCCTCAGGTCCCCGATGGATGAGTGGCCGTTATTCGTTTTTTAGATTGTTGAAGGTGGTACCGCCTTCCAGCACTTTCGTGTGTTCGTAGCCGTAATGGCGCAGTCGGTTTTGCAAAAGGTAGGCGCGCTTGCCTTTTTGACAAACAAGAAGGTATCGGCCGTTGGGATCCAAATCCCCGATGGATCCCAAGACTTCGGTGAGGTTGATGTAGCGGGCGTCGCTGAGGTTTGGCGCCGGAGCTGCATCCAAAATGGTCAATCCCGCGCGTTCTTCCTCTTTAAGGTCCTGGAATTCCTGGGGAGTCATGCTCGAGAGCGTCCCCTCCATCTTGTTGCGCAAGATGTTGACGGCATGGGTGAATGGGTGAATGGCGGTGGAAAAAGGAGGAGCATACGCAAGATCCATGTCTTCCAAATCGGAAAGCTTTGCGTGTAAGGACAAAGCCGTGACGGCGATGTCGACGATCTTATCCACGGCGCCCCGACCCAGAACCTGGAGGCCTAAAAGGCGGTCGGAGGCTTTATCGGCCACCATCTTGATGATGAAATGGGAAGCGCCCGGATAATAATGCGCTTTGTCGTCCACCACGCAGGTGATGGCCACAGCGTCTTCATATCGTTCTTTGGCCTGGGTGTAGGAGAGTCCGGTTTTCCCGGCATTGAGATTCGGCAGGCGAATGACCATGGTGCCCAGGACGCCTGGGAAGGATTCTTTGTCTTTGCCCGAAAGCGTTTGGGCCAATAGGCGCCCTTCCATATTCGCCGAGGAGCCCATGGGGGCCCAGGCGGCCTCTTGGGTCAAGCGGTTTTTGACCGTAGCGCAATCACCCAGCGCGTAGACATGGGGGAGGTTTGTTTCGAGGTATTCGTTGACTTCAATGGTGCGATTGGGCAAAAGCTTCAGCCCGCTGTCCTTTGTGAAGGCGGTGTTGGCCCGAATGCCGGCCGCCATGACCACCGCATCGCATTTCATCGGGCGCCGGTCCGTGACCACTTTTTCCACACGGTCCTCTCCTTCTAAGGCGAGGAGCTTGGTTCCGGTGAAGACCATAATGCCTTCTTGGGCCAGATGGTCTTCGATGTAGGCGGCGACTTCGGGATCAAACCCGGGCAGAATTTGCGGCGCCATGTCGATGACGGTGCAGCGGATGCCTTTGGCGCAAAGGTTCTCCGCCGTCTCCAGGCCGATGAAGCCGCCGCCGACCACGGTGACCCGGCGAAGGGCGCCTTGGCCCACGGCATTTCGAAGTGCGATGGCATCCGCTGGGGTGCGCAGCGTGTAGACGCCAGGAAGATCCATGCCGGGTACGGGGGGACGCAGGGCGTCGGCGCCCGTGGCAATGACCAATTCATCATAGGAGACCACTTCCTGTTCTTTTGTGCTCCCCTGTTCGATAGTGACGGTTTTGGCCTCCGGGTCCATGGCGATGGCGGCCACTCCCGTCCTTACGGTGGCGCCCGTCAGGCCTTCAAAGCGTTCGGGGGTATTGACGATCAGCTGAGCTTTGTCTTCGATGGCTCCGCTGAGGTAATAGGGCAAACCGCATCCGGCGTAGGAAATGTCTTCTCCCTTGGTTAAGATCAAAACTTCGGCATCCGGGCAAGACCGTTTGAGCTTGGCGGCAACCTTCGTTCCGGCGGCGACTCCGCCGAGAATGACAACCTTCATATAAGCTCCTCCTTCACAAATAGAGATTGAATTGATTGGAAATTAACAAATTAAGTTATATTCACCCTAACACTTCCCCTTTGAAAAGAGAAATGTTAATATCAGATACAACCTATAGATTTTTTCGATAGATGGTTTAGGGAGGAACTCATGACGCTGAGGCATTTAAAAATATTTCTGGAAGTGGCTCGTACAGGCAATATGAGCGAAGCCGCCGCCAAACTCTTTCTTTCGCAACCAACGGTCAGTCAGGCGATTAAGGACCTGGAAACCCACTTTGGCCTGCTGCTTTTTGAGCGAAGACCCAAAAAACTCTATATCACGGAAGGCGGACAAATGCTCCTTCGAGAAGCACAGGGCGTCCTTGAGAAGATGGCGCAACTGGAGGATCATATGAACGAGATGATCGCCAAGGAAACCCTGCGCATCGGGGGAACCATCACCGTTGGCAACTCCATATTGAACCCCGTCATCCAGGAATTTCATCAAAAGATACCGGGCGTCGAGACTTTTGTCTGCGTCAACAACACGACCAACATCGAAACCATGATCCTCGCTAATGAATTGGACATCGGCATCATCGAAGGACAGGTCCTTAGCCCGGAGCTGCTCATCATTCCTGCAGTGAACGACTACCTGGTGCTGGTTTGCAATAAGCACCACCCCTTTGCCCAAAAGCGTCTGATTCCCATGCGAGAGATTGAACATCAAAAATTTCACCTGCGGGAGCGGGGCTCGGGAACCCGGGCGCTTTTTGAAAACTTTTGCCAAAGAAAGCATCTGAAGATCCACTGCGTCTATGAATCCAACTGCCCTTCAGCCATTGTCAAATCCATCAAGGAGAACGACAACCTTTCCGTCATGTCCATCCGCTTGGTGGAAGAGGAAATCCAAAAGGGCGAGCTCCATGCCATCCGCCTCTCAGGCGGTGAGTGGACCCGCAATTTCTCCTTGGTCTATCACCGGGACAAACAGCTCAATGACGCCATGAAAACCATGATGCGCATCGTCAAGACGCATCACCGTAAGTCGCTCACCGAGGGCCTTCCCATGAGCATCCTTTGCGGCAAGCTCGATGCCGAGTGCGCAATTTGAACCTTCGGCCCATCTTCAGAAAAAGAGGGTAGGCTGCTTTTTATCAGAAAAATCCGCTTGCGGCGTTTCAGGGCTGCGAGCGGATTTTTTTTGGCGGGCCAAAGATTGTTGCCCTTGTTCATCGAGAAAGCTGAAGGCGGAGATTGCTTTGACCAATAGGGACAGTATCTGTTGGGGGCGAATGGAGGAAAAACGGGGGAAACGGGGTACTAAGATTCTAAGAAGGGAGAGGGGACGACGGCGAAGGGCCTTGGGCGTTCGCTTTTTCCTCTTCCTGTTTCAAGAGACTTCGAAGAAGCGAGAGGGCAACGGCGGTGGTGGCGACGTCGGATAAGGGCTGGGCAAAAAGCACGCCCGTCAGGCCAAAGGCTTGGGACAACACGAGAAGCAGCGGGATGAAAAAGAGTCCCTGGCGCGCCACGGAGAGAAAGAGCAAGGCCTTCGCTCGGCCCAGAGCTTGCACAAAGGTGCTGGCAAGCATTAAGGGGCCTAGGACGAAGAGGCTGATGGAGAGGATCCATAAAATGGAGGTCCCGGAATCCAAGATCGCCGTCATGTTGTGCGCAAAGAGGTTGATTAAGGGACCGCCCAAAATCCAAAATAAAAGGAACAAGACGGCGCCGAGGAACACGGTCATTTTCACGGCTTCTTTTAAAATGCGCTTGACTCGCAAAAGATTTTTGGCTCCGTAGTTGAAGCCCACCAAGGGCTGGCAGCCTGCGGCAAAGCCCATGAAGATGAAGGAACCCATGGTCATGATTTTCAGGGCAATGCCCATGCCGGCCACCACGGTAGTGCCGTAGGGGATGACAAAGCGATTGGTCAAAATCATGGCGACGCTGACCAACAACTGGCTTAAGGCGGCTGGAATGCCGATCCTAAAGATCTCAGCGATGACGGTACCCTTTAAAGAAAAGCCTCGTATGGAAAAGTGAACGAGGGTGGACGCTCGAGCGTAGACGACGACATAGTAGATCAAGCCCAGGGCATTGCCAAGGACCGTAGCCAAAGCGGCTCCTGAAACCCCCAAATGCAAGGCAAAGATGAATAAGGGATCCAAGACAATGTTGACCGCGGTGCCAAGGAGCATGCCTTTCACCGAAGACATGGCGTCTCCCTCCGCCCGTAAAAGCTGTCCTAGGGTATAATTCCCTAAAATAAAGGGAGAGCCCAGCAGTAAAACCCGGGTGTATCCTCGGGCGAGGGCTGCGTATTCTTCCCCGGCGCCCAGGCTGCGCACCACTGCGGGCGTGAAAAAGAGTCCTGCGGCCATGGCGAAAAGGGAAATGATGAGGGTAATGAGAAGGCTTGTGGTCAGGGTGTTGTTGGAAGTAGCATAATCCTTGGCGCCAAGGCAGCGGGAAAGGTAAGAGGCGGATCCGGTGCTGACGATGGTGGCCAGGGCCATCAGGATCATAAAGACCGGGGTGGAGATGTTGACGGCCGCTAGGGGATTGGCATCCTTGAGCAAGCCGATGAAGAACATATCGACCAAATTGTAGAGCACTTGGATCATCATCCCAGCCACCACGGGCAGGGAGAGACGCAAAATGGCTTGACGAACGGGCGCATGGGACAAAAGCTCAATGCGTTCTTGCTTCATGAAGATCACCTCGAAGGATTTTTAAAATGACAATGTGTCACAATTAAAGTATAGAAAAAAGCAGCGGGGTTGTCCAATGAACATTGTGCGCTGCTTTTGAATGATTTAGGACGAGGGGGAGGACGTTGCGCCAAGACCCCCTTCGATAAAGGAGACGGCAATGGCGTAATGCTCAAGAAACGTCGCAGGATCCCAATGGGCTAAAAAACAGCGGGTGATGAGATCGTGGATGATGGAGCGGATGAAGGCAATTGTGTCTGCAGGATGTGCTGCGGCTAGAGGGGAGAGACGGTTTTTCGATAATGCGCGCTCAAGGCTCATTTCAAACACCGTGCCGGAGCGTTCCTTGGGCTCTTTGGCGAGATAGGCTTGCCAGCCGGCCTCAAGGTCCGCCGACCAATATAAAAAGCGGTTGCGGAACAAGGGATACTTGTCCTCACGGAATAGAACGCTGCAAAGGCTTTGGCCGTAGGTATCCAAAGCGTTAAACAAATCCCCGCCAGAGGATGTGAGTTCTTTGGAAAAAATGTTGTGCACATCGATGTCTTCCAAGGAAAGGATATAATAGTAGCATTCCGCTAAGTTGTCGAAGTACTGATAAAAACTGCCTCGGGCTATGGAGAGCTCTTTGATGATGTTGGACACGCTGGCTTCCGGAAAGGGATGAGCCAAAAATTCGTTGCGGCAGGCCGCTCGAATTCGGTCATGCTTTTTCTTTGGCAGTTGGTGAAAGGTTGGTTTGGGCATCGCCATGCCTCCTTTTGTTTTTTTCAATCATTGTAGCATAGGCGCTCCCGAGAATCGTAAGGCAGTTTTGAGGGGAGCAACACCCGCCCCAAGGACCGGGGAGGTTTGGGCAGTAGGGGTCAAGGCTCTCCTTGAGAAAGATCCCAGGAAGGCGATAGGACCAAACGGCATTTGCCTCCGAAGCCGTGGGGGGGCATGGCATATTGTTTGACCGCAGTCTGCCCACTGGCTACAATGAAGAAGCCGAGGTGATAATATGATCAAAAAAACAACCGGAAACCCTTGGATGGACGCTAAGGGACGTCAGGTAATGTATGGCTTTTTGCTGCTGTTTATCTTAGGATACGGCGCGTTGGATTACTATACGGGGCAGACCTTTGCCCTGGTGCTTTTTCCAGTGTACCCGCTTTATTTGCTGGCGAACCCCTTGGCTAGGCGGCGCCTTTACGATTATTTTAAGCAATGGCGCGCCCACTGGACGGGCTGGGCGCTTTTGTTGATTGCTTTATGGAGCCTTTTTTCGGCGATTTGGTCCCAGGCCCGCGAGGATACCCTCTCCACAGCCTTACTTTATTTTTATATGCTCATGGTGTACCTTGGCATGGCGGTGGAATTTCCTGGGAAGCGCTGGCGCAAAGGATTCATGATCGCGTTCACTTTAGTCATCGTATTTACCATGGGCTATCTCGCTTTGGAATATGGGGTGGCCATTGTAAAACGCGAAGCCTTGACCCGAGGCCGCTTCATTTCGACCATTGAAAACACCAACAACTTGGGCGTAGTTTCCATCATGTTTTTGATGTTTTGCGCCTCCTTGATTCGTAAGGCGCCTTCCAAAAAGACCAGCCTATTTTTCGCCGGGCTTTCCGCCCTGTGCGCCCTGGGCGTCCTCTCCTCCCAATCCCGATCCTCCATCATCGTTACGGGCATTTTGTTTGTATTCATCATCTGGAAATACAACATGAAATACATTTGGACCTTGGCCCTGTTTGTCGTGATCTTGCTCTTCGTACCGAGCCTTCAGCAGCGGGTGTTGGAAATTTTCTCCTACGAGCAGAATGTGCAACGGGTGAAGGTTTGGCGGGTTGCCTTATCGCTTTTTGCGGCGCATCCCTTATTGGGCGTCGGCTCCAATGCCTTTCGGGTGGGGTATGTGGAGACCTTCAAGGCCAATCCACAGATGTTCAATGCCTGGGACATCAAGGTGCTCTGGCATGCCCACAACATGCTTATGCGCTTTAGTTCTGAATTGGGCCTGCCGGGTCTTGCCACCCTCATTGCCCTGATGGCAGGCTCCGTGCGCATGATGCGGGGCATCACCAAATCCTCCGCCTACCTCGCGGGAAAGACACGTCTCTACGACGGCATCTATCTTGGGATTCTGGCGTTTTATCTTGGCAATATTTTAGACAGCTTTTGGGCAAGTCCCAAACCGCTGTTGGTCTTTGCCGTCCTTTTGGGCTTTGCCGCAAGCTATGCCCAGGAGCATGGCCTTGCCTCTTAAGGAAAATCCCCCAAGGGGTGGGTCTTCTTGGGGGATTTTTAGGGAAGTTTGAACGGTTTTAAACTTTTTGGCGCTTTGGCGCACGGCTCAAGTCCTTTGGGCTATAATGAAATCATGAAAAACTTTACATAAAGGAGTGCAGAGCATGGACCAAAGAAACTTGGAAGTTATTAAAGAAGCCATCCTCAACGAAGTGGAGGGGTATCAGTTTTATCGACTGTATGCGGAAAAGGTTCAATCCGAAGACGTGAAAAAGGCCTTTCTGGCGATCGCCCAAGAAGAGCTCGACCACATTGAGTTTTTGAAAAAGCTCAAAGACAACACGCGGGAAGAGAGTCTGAAAATGGCTGAGATGGACGTTCCCGCTCCAGGCATCTTCAAATTCTCGGCCTTGACCCCGGATGAACTCTCCTTGGCGTTGGCCGCATTCTCCATCGCCATGAAGATGGAGGATGATTCGCAGCGTTTTTATGATGAGGCCGCTCAAAAAGCCCAAACCCCTGAGGAGAAGGCTCTTTATGAAAAACTCAGAGATTGGGAGCGGATGCACCGAGACAGCTTTGAAGTCAAGTACAATGAACTCAAGGAAGATTGGTGGGCCGACAACGCGTTTGCTCCGATGTAGGGTCTCTTTCGCCTGAACAGGAAGTCCCTTGGCCGGCCGGGCCTCTTTTTAAAAGCTCGGCCGGCTTTCTCATCCGCCCAGGCCAGGGGTCCTCGTTCCCGTAAGGGGTTGCCATCGAGTGAGCATTCCCGTTATAGTGTAAAAGTAGTCCATTCCCAATTCGTTTTAAGGGGGGCATCCGCATGGATCAAAACAACAAAGATATTCAACGCATCCGCATGATGTCGTTTTTTGTCGAGGCAACGCAGGAGATCATTGACCGGGAAGGCATAGAAGGCGTTACAGCTCGAAAGGTGGCTCAGCGGGCGGGCTACAATCCCGCCACCCTCTATAATTACTTTGAAAACCTCGACTACCTCGTGGGCTTCTCTTCCATTAAGTATCTAAGGGACTATCATCGAAGCCTCTTGGAGGAGGTGGAGGGCATCAAAGACCCCGAAGCGCGGTTCTTAAAAGTTTGGGAGAAGTTTTGTTATTATTCATACCACAACCCCAAAATATATCGAGCCATCTTTTTCAAGACACCTCATTATACCGTCTGCGAGCTGTTTCAATATTATTTCAAGATGTTCCCCCAAGAGCTCGATGCTCACGATAAGGACATTCAAGCCATGCTCCAAGGCTGCACCCTAGCCGCTCGCAATATGACGGTTCTAGTCGAGGTGCTTGAAGCAGGGATATTAAAGCCCATGACCCGTGAAGAGATTACCCAACTCAACGAGATGATGATTTCCCTCTATCGAGGCATATTGACCGAACTCATTGAGGATGAAATTTCCCAAGAGCAGATTCCTCATCTGGTGGAAAAAACCATGGGGTATCTCAAAAGGCTTCTGGATGGGGTGCGTCAGACGCAATCTCCATGAATGAAAAAGGATCAAAAGCAATGGTGATAATGGATAGATTCTGCAAAGCGATTCAGCGTTCCGGGTTTTCTAAGCTCTGGACCTGGAGTGCTCAAGAGGGTCGCATATAAAATGGTTCCCAATCCTTTAAGGTTGGGAACCATTGACGTTTACAGGGGGAATTTTAAAAAATAGGGTCTTTGGCAATTGAAGCATCGCAATCCTTTGGGGAGGACTGGAATGCCCCTCTTGAAATGGTTGCCATTTAAAGGAAATGAATGCCCCTTCTTTGAAGGACTAATATTTTAAAAGGACATAAACGGGTTGAAAATGCGAATATGAAAAATAAACACAGTTATATAGTAAACGTGTTTACTATATAATCTCTCTGATCTATACTGAGAGTACAACCGATTCCAAGGAGGCATTACCATGAAACTGGAGCTGGCCAATTATCAAGTGCAAGATGTAGTTTTCGGCGACCGAACGTTTTTTAAAGATGGAATACTGACCATTCACAAACAGGAGGCCATTGATTTTGTCCGTCAGGACGAGCACATCACCGAGTGTGATCTGGAGATCGCCCGACCGGGTGAGTCCGTGCGCATCGTACCGGTGAAAGAGGCGGTAGAACCTCGGGCTAGGACCGATGGGCGTCCGACCTTCCCCGGTGTTACGGGAGAGGTTCTTCCTGCGGGCGAGGGGCGAACCAACTGCCTAAAGGGGGTTTCTGTCCTCGGGGTGGGCAAGCATTGGGGAAGTTTCGGCGATGGAATCATCGACATGAGCGGTGAGGGAGCTTCGTTGACGTATTTCTCCGGTTTGATCAACATTTGTATGGTGTGTGATACAGACGAGGTTTTTGAACAGCGCGAGCAACAAAAGAAGAACCATGCCATCCGCTATGCGGCGCATCGGTTGGCCGAGTATTTGGCGCTTCATATTGGAGAGGCCACTGAGGATTCTTTGGATGTGTATGAATTGGGGAGCGTGCGCGCTCGGGGAGAAGAAATTGAAGCTCTTCCTGCGGTAGTGTACGTGATGCAGCCTCAGACTCAAATGGAGGAGATGGGGTACAACAGCTTGCTTTATGGCTGGGATATGAATCACTTCATTCCCTCCTTGGTTCATCCCAATGAGGTGCTCGATGGAGCGGTCATTGATGGAAGCTTTATGCCCTGTTCTTCAAAATGGTCTACCTATGATTTCCAAAATAATCCAGTCATTCGTAGGCTTTATCGGGAACACGGACGCACTCTAAATTTTCTGGGCGTCATCATGAGCAACCTCAACGTCTCTTTGGAACAGAAAAATCGCTCCGCCCAAGCCGTTGCAAAGCTTGCTAAGATCGTGGGCGCCGATGGAGCCATTTTATCTGAAGAGGGGTATGGCAATCCCGATGCGGATTTTATAGCCTGTTTTGTAGCGCTTGAAGAGGCGGGAGTTTTAACTGTGGGGCTCACGAATGAATGCACGGGTCGAGATGGGAAGAGTCAACCTCTCGTGGCCTTAGACGAGCGAGCCGACGCCATTGTTTCCACTGGAAATGTTTCGGAATTATTGGAGCTTGCCCCCATGCAAAAAGTCATTGGGGAGCTGGCCGCTGCCGGGCGCGATGGACTCTCGGGCGGATGGGCTTATGATGAAAAACTGGGGCCCACCGTGCGTGAGGACGGATCCCTAATCATGGAAAATAACAGCATGTTCTGTGGAGACCGCATTATCGGATGGTCCCCCAAGATGATGAAGGAATTTTAGGAGGGCAGACGAATGAAAAAAGTACTGATCTATTTGAATCAATTTTTTGCAGGTATTGGTGGCGAAGAAATGGCGGATGCTGCCCCCTCATTGCGGAAAGAACTTAAAGGCCCGGCTTTGGTGTTTCAAGAAGCGCTGCCTGAGGCCGACATTGTGGGGACCTTAATTTGTGGGGATAATTTTATGGCCTCTCAAAAGGAGGAGGCGCTCAAGCGAATCGATGAGCTTCTTGAAGGCTTGTCCTTTGATCTTTTGCTTGCGGGTCCGGCTTTTCAGGCAGGTCGCTACGGCGTAGCCTGTGGGATGGTAGCCCAGCACGTGCAAGAAAAGTACCATGTGCCTGCCGTGAGCTCCATGCATGAAGAAAACCCTGGAGTGGAGTTGTATCGTCAGGAGCTGTATATTATGCCCGGCGGTCACAGTGCGGCCTCTTTGAAAAAAGATGCCTTAGCCATGTGCGGCTTGGCCCGACGCCTTTTGGCCGGAGAGGTTCGAATTCCTCAAGAAGAGGGGGGCTTTTTTGTTCGCGGGATCCGTCACCAGGTGCTTCGTCCCGATGGCAAAGAGGCTGCGGATCGCGCCGTGGAGATGCTGCTTAAGAAATTAAACAAAGAGCCCTTTGAGACCGAGCTGCCTATCCGGTTAAAAGCACGGGTGCCCATTGCTCCCCCCATCAAAGAGTTGTCAAAAGCAACCATTGCTTTAATCACCACGGGAGGTATTGTCCCTTCCTCCAATCCCGACCGCATCCAATCCGCTTCGGCTACCCGATGGGGGCGCTACGATATCGCTTCGGTGGATCGCCTGGAAACTGGGGTTTATAAAACCATCCATGCGGGCTACGACCCGGCTGCCGCTGACGCCGACCCCAACGTTGTCGTTCCGGTGGATGCTATGAAGGCTTGGGTTCAAGAGGGCAAGGTGGGGCGTCTGCACGATTATTTTTACTCCACCGTGGGAACGGGCACCACTGAAAATGAAGCGGCCCGCATGGCCCGGGAAATGATTCCTTTCTTGAAGGAAGGGAAGGTTGACGGCATCATTATGACCAGCACGTGAGGCACCTGTACGCGTTGCGGTGCAACCATGGTTAAAGAATTGGAAAAAGCAGGATTTCCTATTGTTCAAATGTGCAACCTTATTCCCGTAGCCACCACCGTGGGGGCTAATAAAATCGTCCCTACTATTTCCATTCCCTATCCTTTAGGCGACCCCGCCACCTCTAAGGAAGCTCAGTGGAAGCTTCGTAAGAGCCGAGTGGGCATTGCCCTGGACGCTCTTTGCGAGGATGCTCAGGAGCAGACCGTTTATGCGGTGAAGTGATATGAGCGATCAAAAACGAAGGAATTTTGCCTTCCCCAATGGGGAAGGCAAGGCGGTTTATCGGATTTCCCTCGTCATCGTCTTACTCATCGCCGGCGTAGGGCTGGTGTTTCAAAAGCAATTTGCCGAGGCGATGGCTTTTCTTCTTGAGTTTTTGCAGGTACAGTTCGGCTGGCTCTATCTTTTGTCCATGCTGATTTTTGTTCTGGCCGCCGTTTTGTTGGCCTTTTCCCGCTATGGAAGCATCCGATTGGGGCCCGATGATTCTACTCCTGAATATTCCACCAAGAGCTGGTTTGCGATGCTGTTTGGCGCGGGCATGGGCATTGGCCTCGTGTTTTGGGGGGTTGCAGAACCTATTTCACACATTGTGTCTCCCATCGAGGGAATCGCACCAGGGTCTACAGAGGCCGCGTCCTTTGCTTTGCGGGCCTCCTTTAAACATTGGGGATTCCATCCTTGGGCGTGCTACACCATCCTTGGGTTGGCCCTGGGGTATTTTCAGTACCGAAAAGGCTATCCAGGCCTCATCAGTTCCATTTTTACTCCGTTGATCGGGGAAAAAAGGGTGCGAGGACCCTTAGGGAAAATTATTGATATTCTTGCGGTTTTTGCCACGGTCGCCGGAGTAGCCACGTCGCTGGGACTTGGAACCATGCAGATCAACTCAGGGCTCCACTATGTCTTTGGCATACCGAACAATCAGTGGGTCCAGATTCTGATCATCGCAGTGATCACAGCGATATTTATCGGAACGGCCGTCGCAGGGATTGAAAAAGGCATTGCAAAGCTTGGGGATGTCAATCTATTCCTGGCGGTGCTGTTGCTCGTTTTGGCCTTCCTCATCGGACCCAAGCTTCTCTCGCTGAATGCTTTGTCCGAAGGTCTGGGCGGGTACCTCAACCATTTCTTTGAAGACTCTTTGCACCTCAATCTTCTGGGGAACAATTCTTGGGTCAATGGGTGGACGGTCTTTTACTGGGCCTGGTGGATTGCTTGGGCTCCCTTTGTAGGGTCTTTCATCGCCCGAATCTCGAAAGGACGTACGCTAAAAGAATTTATTCTGGGCGTCACCGTTGCCCCGGCGCTCACCTCGTTTATCTGGTTTGCAATTTTTGGGTCCATGAGCATTGATATGATCGGGAAAATGGGGGTGGAGGGGATGAAGACCCTGGCGAAAACACCGGAGCTAGCTCCTTTCAAGGTTTTCTCGTACTATCCCTTGGGCTTTGTGCTTTCTTTGATCACCTTGTTTTTACTCATCACATTTTTTGTCACTTCCGCCAATTCGGCTACTTTTGTTTTAGGAATGTTCACCCAAGGGGGTGATCTCAATCCAAGCAATGGCAAAAAAATCATCTGGGGCCTGATTCAATCGGCCTTGGCCACGGTGCTTTTGTTGGCCGGAGGACTGCTTCCCCTGCAGACCGCCTCAGTGGTTGCGGCATTCCCCTTTATTTTCATCATGCTCTTTTCCATCATGTCCTTGATGAAAGCGTTAAAGGAGGAGGATTTGGAGTCCTTGCCCCCGAAAGGCCTGAAGGGACGAACTAAATAAGCAGATCCATAAGGCTTGTGCTCAATTCATTGCTGAATTGAGAAGCCTCGTGTAAGAAGAGACTCTTTTCCTCCGGAGAAGGGTCTCTTCTTATGAGGAGCCGGATATAGAACTTTCGGGGGGCTCCTTGTTTCGTTTGGATCAAAACGTCTGGTCTTTCGTTTAGGGTTGTTCTCATGGAGGCCAATCAATCCTTGGGGGAGATGCGGGTGAGGCGTGCCATCCACAGGAAGGATCCAGAGGGTCCTTATCCTAGGGGGCGTGCGCAGTTCTTTAGCGATAACTCGAGCGAACATCCGTGGGTTTTGTGCTGGTTTTCAAAAAAGATACAGGATTTAAGAAGCCTCTTGCCCAAACGATAAGGTACAATGAGGGTGTCGCGGCCAAGGAGCGGTGGCATAGGATATCCGTCTGTTGTCGAGGGAAAAGGAGAGCAAAAACATGGATCATACGCGTTGGAATTTGGAGATTCTTTACAAGGGTTTTGAGGATTCAGCCATTGCAGAGGATTTCGATCGCTTGGAGGCGAGCCTCAAGGATTTTTCTCTTTGGAGCGAGAAAGAGCTTAGCCAAGGGGAACTGACGAGGGAAAAAATAAAAATAGTTTTGGATCGACAATCGGAACTTTTGGATCGGATGCAGCGTCTGAGTCATTTCATGCATTTGAATTTGGCTGTGGATACGGGGAATAAAGCCGCTCAAAAAGGGCAAGAGCGCATCCGAAGCTACGCCGGAGAATGGAAGAACCTTCAGGTTCTTTTCAGCCAGGCCTTGAAGAACTGCGAGGACTTGGAGGCGCTCATTGAATCCGATCCTTTCTTGAAGGAGCATGCTTTTTATCTGCGGGAGCAAAAGAAAAAGGCCGACCATCTGCTCTCGAAGGAGGAAGAGGTTCTTTTGGCTCGTCTGCGCAACACCGGGTCCCTGGCGTTTCAAACGCTGCAGGGGGATTTGTTGAGCCGTATGATGATACCGGTGGATCTGCCTGAGGGATCCACCGCCCTACCGCTGCCGGCTCTTCGCAATCTCGCCTATCATCAGGACCCCGAGGTGCGTAAGAGAGGCTACCTGGCCGAGCTTTCTGCGTATCCTGAAATTGGCACGGCTTCCAGTGCCTGTCTTTCGGCCATTAAGGGGGAAGTGCTCACAACGAGTCGGCTTCGTGGATTTGACCATCCGCTGGAAGAAACTCTCTTGGAATCTCGCATGACAAAAAAAACGCTGGATGCGTTGCTTTTGGCCATTCAGGAGGCGTTGCCGGATTTTCGCCGGTATCTTCTTCGTAAGGCTGAGCTTTTGGGGCATACCCAGGGACTGCCGTTTTACGATCTTTTTGCGCCCATGGGGGATGCGGAGAAAACCTACAGCTATGACGAAGCCATGGAGTATCTCATCGAAACCTTCCGCCCGTTTTCTCAAGAGCTTTCAGACTACATTGAATGCGCTTATCAAGGCCGATGGCTCGATGTGGAGCCTCGCATGGGCAAACGGGGCGGAGCATTTTGCCTGAATCTTCGCCGCAACGGAGAATCTCGCATTCTTGCGAACTTTGACGGATCGTTCAGCAACATGACGACGCTGGCTCATGAATTGGGGCACGGCTATCATGGATATCAGCTAAGGGATGAAGCGATTCTCAATACCTCTTATCCCATGCCCATCGCCGAGACGGCGTCCATTTTCAATGAAACCCTCATTGAAAATGCAGCCATTGAAAAAGCGCAAGGGGCCGAGCGAATCGGGCTTTTGGAGGCCAGCCTTCAAGGGGCGACCCAGGTCATTGTGGATATTTATTCTCGGTTCCTTTTTGAAGATCGGGTCTTTACGGAGCGGGCTAAGGGTCCCTTAGGGGAGAAGGAGCTCAAGGAGATCATGCTTTGGGCGCAGGAGAAATCCTATGGTGAGGCATTGGACCCTAAATTCCGCCATCCCTACATGTGGATCAATAAACCCCATTATTACAATTCCGGACTCTCTTACTACAATTTTCCCTATGCTTTCGGCCTGCTGTTCGCCAAGGGGCTCTATGCCCTCTCTTTGGAAGAGGGCGCAGACTTCTTGCCTCGTTATCAAAAACTTCTGGCAAAAACGGGCAAAAAAGATTTAAAGCAGCTGACCCAAACCATGGGCATTGATATTGAGTCGCCGGACTTTTTCCGCAAGTCTTTGGGCATTTTGCGTCGCATGATTGAAGAATTCTTAGCGGCTACAAAGGAGGGGGCGCGCATATGAACATTGGGTTTTTAGGGTTTGGCGCCATGGCTCAGGCCATGAGTTGTGGACTCCAGCGCAAAAGAGAAGAAGGGGGGCTGATATTAGGCGCCAGCGCCCGGGATGCGGCGAAGCTTCAGAAATATGCCCAGCCCTTGGGGGTGCGTCCTTTTGAAACCAACCGAGAGCTTGCAAAATGGGCCCAAGTGCTCTTTCTTTGCGTGAAACCCCACCAGGTGGCCGCAATCTTGCAGGAAATCCGCGGCCATCAGCGCCGCGATCAGCTCCTCATCAGCGTGGCGGCGGGGATTTCCTTGGACGATCTGATGGCGCATTGTGAGGAAGGCGCCCAGGTGCTGCGGGCGTTGCCCAATACGCCCGTGCGAGTTGGGGCCGGGATGACCTTATACAGCCCGGGACCGGGACTTAAAGCGCAGATGGCGGAAATGGGCCGGGAGCTGTTGGCCTCATTCGGTCTCGTTGAGCGCATCGAAGAAGAGAAAATGGCGGCTGCGGGAAGCTTGACGGGGTGCACCCCGGCCTTTTTCTGCATGGTTTTGGACGCTTTGGCCGATGGTGCGGTTCATCAAGGGGTTTCCCGGGAAGCCGCCCTGCGCTTGGCGGCGGCCAGCATGAAGGGGACGGCGGAGCTTTGCCTCATCACCAAAGACCATCCCGCTGTTCTAAAAGATCAGGTGACGAGCCCCAAGGGTACCACCATTGAGGGCCTTCGGACTTTGGAGCGGCAAGGCCTTCGCAGTGCCTTGATGGAGGCCTTGATTGCCTCCTGCGTCAAAACAAGGTCTTGATGTTAAAAAGACGCAAAAAAAAGCAGAGGCTTCCCTGGTGGGGGCTCTGCTTTTTTTTGCGCGGGAAGGGATTTAAAGCGGACCTTCCTTCGATACGCGGTGGATCATGGGCGCACTGGAAGAAGGATCGTTGCCCTCTTGAGCCTTTTCATAAAACACCTCATAAACATCTCGATCGTATTGCCCGAGCTCTGGAGAGACGGCAAAGTAGACTTCGGCTCTGGTGAGTCGCTCCTCGGTGTAGGTGAAATACTCGTAATGAAGGACCATGTCTGAGGGGCCGTAGGGGTCGAAGTCGGTGAAGGCATAGCTTTCCACGTACCCATGAGGTTTTGCGGCCTTACAGACGCAAAGAACCCGTCCCGTGGCGGTTTCAAAGGTGATGC
The DNA here is from genome assembly GCA_002838815.1 of Clostridiaceae bacterium JG1575. Classification (GTDB taxonomy): domain Bacteria; phylum Bacillota; class Clostridia; order Clostridiales; family Clostridiaceae; genus JG1575. The sequence goes on from LQGW01000051.1 coordinate 100,734, forward strand.
CGTATTCTTGTACGCCGCGGCGCAAAATAAATTCCTGATCCTTCGGCAACGTGCCGGGCTGGGAAGCCGCGTAGTGGCGCACGCCGATCAGGCGATCTGCGGCGTCATAAAGGAATTCATAGTACGGTTCTCCGGTGAGCGCTGCTTTAGGATCCAGGGGGATGCCTCGATTGCACTCGGCCACCAATAAATCCAAAATGGGGCTGGGGTTCAACATTCCGCGATGCAGGCAGTCACCGCCTTGGGCTCGGCGAATGTGGTGGATGTCTGGAGCAATTTTTGCTTCCCATTCGTGCATGATGCCTTCATGGGCGGCTCCCATTTGCCAAAGATCATCCAAAAGGAGTTTAAAATCCTCCATATCTCGGGCCTTGCCAGCGCCCAATACGGCGTCAAAGAGGGTGTTCACTCCGTTTTTCAATCGTTGCAGGGGGGTATCGTGTGCCATTATGACACCTCCTTTTCCAGTGGGGCGTCGCATCCAACGATTAGGAGGCGGGCGGCGCCGGGGATTCTTCGTTCTTGGAGTCATCCGTCGTAGAGGCTGCAGGGGGGTTAGGCGCAGCGACTGGTGAGATCACTTCAACCTCGTTTTCAGGATCTGGTTTGGTGGCGGCCTTTGGGGCGCGGGCAAAGGGATCCTCCTTTGGGAAGATGGGGCCTTGATCCTCTGGGGCGTAGGCCGACTTTTCTTTTTTGGCTTCGGCGGTCTCCGACGGGAAAAGATCCATGTCACTCATCTGCTGCAAGACGCGCTGCTGCAGATTTTCCACCATGCCGGACACTTTTTTGAGGGCCATATGCCCCAGGCTCTTGGGCTGCAGGCGGCTGGCCTCTTCCTGAGCCTTAAAGCGCGTCTCAAAGTCAAAGAGCTGCTCGGTGAGCTCTTGCACCATGCGCTTGCGTTCGGCAATCTCTTGCTCCAGGGTTTCTTTTTCCGCGATCCACTGATCCCGTTCCAAAAGAAGACGGTTTTGGACCTCCTTTGCGTCCTGGCATTGGCTTTGCAAGGTGGTGATCTGTGAGCAAAGGCGCTTGTGGTTTTGCGCTGCTTGCTCCCGTTGAGCCTCCAGTTGATCGTTGCGCCGCTTCTTTTGGAGAAGCCAAGCGATGACAAAACCAAGAATGAGGCCGCCGATTGATAATACAACATACATGGGGTCCATCTCATTACCTCCTCAATTCCAGGGGAGCTCCCCTTGATAAAGGGAGTTCTGATACTGCCAATTTACCACAGTTTGGGGCGAAATGGGGCAGCAGATCCTAGAAAAAAAACAGGGCAGAATTATGGATTTGGGCGAAGAGGGGCAAAAGCGGGGGAATGTTTCGCCAGGAGGCCCTTAGAAAAGATTTTCTGCAGTTTTTTTCATAGACCTCTTCTCAAGCTCCCGATCCTATGATATGATACATTTTGTTGAGCCGCTGTGGCGGAATTGGCAGACGCGCTGGACTCAAAATCCTGTGATAGCAATATCGTGCCGGTTCGACCCCGGCCAGCGGCACCACACCAAAAACCTTCGAATCCTTTTTTTGAAAAAGATTGATTCGAAGGTTTTTTAGAGAACATCGAAAAAATTAGCGCATGTCCTCTCCAAGGACGTCCTCGGGGAGGCAGATAAAGCCCCTTGTAAGCGCCGAATAAGGCACCTATATTCTGACCAAGAAGTATATCAGGATATAGGTGCCTTCTTGCTATGCTTTTTTCTTTACTCGGATCTTTTTCGGAATTTTCTCTGACGAGGGAAAAACGTCTTCTAATTTCTCCTCCGTTTGCCTATTTTGGCTTAGCTCTTCCATGAGATAGGCAAGATAGGCTGTTGGGTTCAGATCGTTAGCTTTTGCAGTTTCTACGATGCTAAAGAGGATTCCACAGGAATCGGCCCCCTTACCGAGTCGCTGAAAAGATTGTTTTTTCGGCCGATGACGAATTGTTTTATGCCACGCTCTGCCCGATTATTGGACCCTTCCAAATCTCCATCGACAAGGAACCGCATCAGGTTCTCCCAGTAATTCAGTCTGTAGGCCATGGCCTGCCCCAGCTTGCTTTTGGGGGGATCATCATTCACTCTTTTCTCAGCGATTCCTGTAGCGCCTCAACCTTGGGTTTCACCAAATCCAGGCGTCGTTCCTATCGTTCGTTTCCTCGTAAGTGTGCTATCTTTTTCTCCAGGTAGAACAGCTCATCGCCCGCCCGGAAAAGCGGGGATAGGGACCGATAATTCCTTAATAGGAGATCCTTCGGTAGTTGTTCCCTCACAGTTTTGGCGGTTAGAGATCTTTGTGATGTGTTTTTACAAACAAGCGCGGGTTGATTGATGTGTAGTCCATCCATCAACCCATCGTATGGCAACCTGGTTCATTCATAGGGTTCTACCCGTTGATCGGGCCAGACGAATCGACCAGTTTCCAGTCGCTTGTAGTGGAGCCCAAACTCATTAAAATTCCAAGGGACAATCTGGATCTTAACCTCCGCCTTATTCCAAAAAAGAAAGCAAGTACCGAAAGAGGGGCTGCCCCGTAGGACTTCCTGAATCTATGCGGTAAGTCCATGGATGGACAAACGGAAAGCCACAGGTTTGGAGATGAGATCAATCTGCTTCTCCGGCTTATCACCATGATCATTAGACAAGCTGAACCTCTCATGATAGACATACCCTAATGGGTTTGAGGTTCAGCTTGTTTTGCCATGGGGCATCCATTATGTGTTTACGATATAACGAAACTGTTATGATATCCGACCTTAATTTTATTCAAATTTCTTATCATATAGCTTTGCAGCAATCAGTACCACAAGAATTGAACCAATATTGTGCACCAGTGCACCAGTAGTTGGATTCAACACTTCAGTTAGTGACAGAATAATTGCAATGAAATTTATAAGCATAGATAGACCAATACTGAATTTAATGGTTTTTACGGTTGCGTTAGATAAACGTTTTAAATAAGGAATTTTGGAAATGTCATCACTCATCAATGCAACTTCCGCAGCGTCAATGGCAATATCACTTCCCATGCTGCCCATTGCCACACTTACATTAGCGGTTTTTAGTGCTGGGGCATCATTAACACCGTCTCCAATCATACAAACGGTATGTCCATCTCTTTGTAATTGTTCGATATTTTGGACTTTTTCTTCTGGCAGTAGTTCAGAACGAACTTCTGTTATACCAACCTGCTTTGCAAAATAATCTGCAGTCTTTTGGTTATCGCCAGTTAGTAATATGGTACGAGTATCCATACCATTTAGTTGTAAAACCATATCTTTTGCATCGGATCTTAGTACATCTGAAAGTGAAATCACACCAATACAAGTTGTTTCATTTGCAACGATAATGGAAGCTTTTCCTTGTATGCGAAGCCTTTCTAATTCAGTTTTAACAGTATTCTCAATCCGTATATTATTTTCAATAAGATACTTTTCGTTTCCGCAATAAAGTTTCTGTTTGTCAACTTCAGCGTAGATTCCTTTTCCTGTATTCATACGAAATATGATTGATTCAATAAGCGGAATGTTTTTATCTTTTGCATAAGCTACGATTGCTTTACCAAGGGGATGTTCACTCTTAGATTCAGCAGAAGCGGTTAGTTGTAAAAGGTCAGCTTCACTCATATTGTCATCAAAACAGAGTACATCACTCACTGCTAATCGACCATATGTTAAAGTACCTGTTTTATCAAAAGCTATAGTATCCACTTTCCCCATTTTTTCTAATGTTTCACCAGACTTGATAATAACCCCATGCTTTGTTGCCTGACCAATGGCTGCCATGATGGCGGTAGGGGTTGCAAGTACCAATGCACAGGGACAAAAAACGACAAGCACTGTAACAGCAATCACAATATTTTGAGTTGCAATATAGGAGACAATTGAAATGAATAAAGCTATAGGAACAAGCCAACTAGCAGCCCTGTCGGCGATTCTTTGCATCGGAGCCTGCTTATTTTCGGTATCTTGTACCATGCGTATAAGTTTTTTCAAAGAACTATCTTCACCAACTTTTGTAGCTGAGATATCAATCGAACCAAAGCGATTGATTGTTCCGCAAAAAACAGCATCCCCAATGCCTTTATCTACCGGAAGTGATTCTCCTGTCATAATAGACTGGTCTACAGAAGTTTCACCACTAATAATTTTACCGTCAACTGGAATTGTTTCTCCAGGGAAAATACGAAGGAGGTCTCCTTGATGGATCTTTTCGGCGGGAACAAGTTCTTCTACTCCATTGTTCATTTTGCGACCTTGAGTGGGTTCAAGACTAATGAGCTTTTTCAACCCTTTTTTTGCACGATTTGTTGTTGCTTCTTCAAGTAAAGCTCCAAGAGCCATAATGAATGCTACTTCACCAGCTGCAAATAGGTCACCAATTGCAATAGAGGCAATCATCGCAATACTGATTAGAAGAGCAGAAGAAATTTTGCTAATACCAGAATTATGAATGATTCTCCATATAGCCAAATAAAGCATAGGTATTCCACTGATGACAACTGCTACCCATGCAGGATCAAAAGGCAACAATGAAATAGAAATATCACCGAAGCCAAACTCCTTTGAAAGATGGGGAATTAAATCCAATAAAAGGAATATCCCAGAAACAATGGTCATTGGAAGACCTGGTAGTAAATCATTGATTCTTTTTATCATGTAGAACTCTCCTTGACAGTATACCCTTTAAATCGTATAGTGTGATCAATAATGAACTCAATGTTCAATAACTATTATATAGTTCGATTGCTCAGAAACAACAATCAATGAATCGAGAATGTAAAATATTGAACTTCTTTTAAAAAATGTACAAGAGGAAAATTATGGATAGAAGACAGAAGAAAACAAGAGCAGCTATTTTTTCAGCTTTCACTGAATTACTACAGAAAAAGAGTTATTCAAAAATAACGATTAAAGATATTATTGATACTGCAAATATTGGTAGAAGCACATTCTATACGCATTTTGAAACGAAAGATGAGTTACTCATGGAAATGTGTACAGATATATTCGACCATGTATTTTCTGATGAATTAACTAAGGAAGATACGCATGATTATTCTAGTAAAGATAAAAGTTTTATAGATAAAATTGAACATATCTTGGTTCATATTGAGATAAAGTCCATATAATTGTGTAAAAGTATAAAAGGTC